>JBILGQ010000235.1:0-2808 GCA_044350955.1 Candidatus Marinamargulisbacteria bacterium
TTCAAGTACTGACCTGCAAGAATTCGAAACGCAAGAACGTCGATTAGGAAAAAAGATATTAAAATTAATCACTATCTCAAAATCTTTCGACAACAAACTTTTAATCAAAGATTTTTCATACACACTAACCAAAGGCGAGCGTATCGGAATTTTAGGTCCGAATGGTGTAGGCAAAACCACCCTATTAAAGTTAATCATGCAGGAATTAAACCCCGATTCCGGAGAAGTGGATGTAGGGGTAAACACCTCTTTCGGATACTTCGATCAACATAGCCATGACTTAAATTTAGACTATACCGTATATGAACAAATCAACGATATTGGCTCTCAGTTTGTATGCCAAGACGGCTCGACAATATCAGCAACAAAACTCTTAGAACGCTTTTTGTTTCCTGGCACTATGCTAAAATCAAAAATCGGCGATTTGTCGGGCGGTGAAAGACGACGTTTGCATTTAATTTGCTTATTATTAAAAAATCCCAATGTATTATTATTTGACGAGCCCACAAACGACTTAGACATACAAACTCTTTCGATTTTAGAAGATTTCTTAGAATCATTTTCAGGTTGTGTAATATTAATTTCTCACGATCGGTATTTTATGGACAGAGTCGTGAATCATTTATTAATTTTTGATAAAAATAGTCACATTACAAGTTTTCACGGAAACTACAGCGATTATCAAGATACACTAGCCGATATTCAAAACTTTAATAAAAAACAAACTCAAAACAAAGCAAAATCTATAGACTCTAAAGACTATAAAGACAATCAAAAAGAAATCAAACAGCTAGAAAAAGAGATTGAATTATTAGAACAAGAAAAAAAAGCCTTAGAATTGCAATTCGAAAACCCCGCAACAAGCCCTGAAGACTACAAAAACACCGGATTAAAAATAAAAGAAATCAACACCCGAATAGACACAGCCTTTTCAAAATGGGAAAGCTTAAGTTAATTCTTTTTCAAACTTATTGTTACGATTAAGTACGAAATAATTTTCTAAAAATACAATTAACAGCATAATACTGCCCCCTGCTATAACGGCATAAGTAATAGGTTCAGACAAAATCCACCAAGCAAACACAGCCGAATAGACGATTTGAAAACTAAAAATAATACCTGCCGATGTAGCACCAAGTATACTAATAGTCTTTACAATAAGCGTCTGAGTAAATGCGGTAAAAACAATGCCTGAAAGAGTCACTAAAAGTAAATTTTTTGTAGATGCCATCGCTAAAACAGGTAAAAAAGGCAACAAGCATAAAGAACCAATCCCGGCATTAAAAAATAAAATCACAGGTGCTTTCACTGTCTGTGAAATAGGTGAAATAATAATATTTCGAACAGCCAACATAATTGCCGATAAAATACCCCATGCAATTCCTTTTTTTACACTTAAACCCGAACCTGCAATCTGATCTAAAGATAATAAATATACAGCAAAAATAATCATCACCCCAAATACAATCTGAATTGGTTTGACGCTATTTTTCTTAAACAAACTTTCTCCTAAAGCCGTAAAAAATGGGTAGGTATGCAAAGTTATCATCCCAATTGCCACTGACGAAACTTGAATAGACATAAAAAAACTTACCCAATGAATAGTCATAAACAATGAGGCAACTATCAACATCAACCCTTGCTTTTTATTTGGAATTTCTATTCGATCCCGCTTAATCTGCATAAAAATAAACAATACAAATGTAGCAACAAGCAAACGACCTAAAATAATTACTTCGGCAGACATTGTTATCACTTTTGCAAGTAATGGACCCATGGCCAACAAAAATGTGGTAGAATTTGCAATTATTAAGTCATTTTTTTTCATTTTTAGTCCTGTTTTCAAATAATCAGAATGACATTATCAGGCGATTACCTAAATATAGTGCGCCAAACCCTAAAGCGTTTACCGCGATAAAATAACAAAAAGCCAGTAAATAACGGTGCTGATTCATCAGTGAAAAAATATCAACTATCACGCTAGAAAATGTAGTTAGTGACCCACAAAAACCAACCACAAGCATTATACGCAAATAATCAGACAATGCCATCCGTTGCATATAAGCCCATAAAATTCCCACAATAAAACAGCCAAGTGTATTAGAAATCAAAGTTCCAAGAGGATAACTGGAATTTATAAAAAATAAGCCCAGCAAATAACGCAAACCAGCCCCTAAAAATGCTCCTAGAGCTAAACCAGCTGCAGTATAAAAGAATGTCGTCATAATATTTTTCGTCCCACTGATTTTAGCTTACTTGCTAAGGAGATGACAATTCTTATTACTACTAAGAGCCTGGATACTAAGCACGACTAAGAGCCAGGGTAACTAGTAGTGCTTAGTATCCAGGCTCTTAAAAAACACCTAAAGAATTTTGTTTAAAGATACTCATTTATTAACATAACTTAAATAATTCATTTCATTAAAAGGAGAAAAATCATGAGCATGCCTATTTCTGAAAATCCACTTATAAACTATTTATCGAACAACCCTCTGATAAACTTTTTAATGGCTGAAGCTCCTCCTGAAAAAGTATACAAAAAAAAATGGAAGGTGTGGAAAGAAGAAATCTCGTCGAGCCGGTCGCTAGACTTTAAATCAAAGCAGCTTATTTCACTGTTAGAAGCTTACAATAAACGAAAACGAGTTAACAGCTCAATTTCGCTCGAAGCATTGACTACAACTTCAAAAATCACCCATGATTCAGATGCTTTATCCAAAGCCATACTGCTGTCAAAACTGCCGGCTTTAGATCGTTTGAAAGTGGGCCTAGCCCTTCATAACGAACTAACAAAACCAGATTCTGGCA
>JBILGQ010000236.1:0-2798 GCA_044350955.1 Candidatus Marinamargulisbacteria bacterium
GTTCACATTATTAATGGTACTTTGCAACACGCTGTATTGCTGGAGTTATTTACCGATACTGGGATCGGTACTATGATTTCGTAAGAAGCCATACTATTTCGTTTATGAAACATTTTATTGAGTGCACAGATTTTTCTGAAGAAGAATTTATTAATTTATTTGAATTGGCTCGACGTTTAAAAAAAGATGCCAGTTATCAGCCTTTGTTGAACAAGCATGTGGGCTTGATTTTTGAAAAGCCGTCGTTGCGCACGCGTGTATCGTTTGAAGTAGGGGTTAAGCAGTTGGGCGGGCATCCTATACATATTAAGGGCGATGAAATTTCTTTAGGTAAGCGAGAGCCAGTTGAAGATGTGGCGCGCGTGTTATCGCGTTTAGTTGATATGGTCATGATTCGAACCTTTAGTCATGACTTGATAAAAGAATTTTCTAAATATGCGACTATTCCGGTGATAAATGGCTTAACTGATTATTCTCATCCTTGCCAGGCAGTAAGCGATTTTTTGACGATTATGAATCATTTTGGATCTTTAAAAAATCAAAAAATTGTTTATTTAGGTGACGGCAATAATGTGTGTCGTTCTTTAGTGAAATTATCAAAAATTTTAGGTGTTGACTGTGTGGTAAGTACGCCCAAAAATCATCTTTTAGATGAAGCGCAGTATACCTATGTCGAAGATCCGAAAGAAGCCGTAAAAGATGCGACAGTGCTGTATACCGATACATGGATATCGATGGGGGAAGAAGAATCGGGTAAGGGTACAGACGATTTTAAAGCGTATCAGATTAATTCAGACTTAGTAAGTCGGGCAAGTTCAAAAGCGATAGTTTTGCATTGTTTACCGGCGCATAAAGGTGATGAAATTACATACGATGTTTTTGAAATGAATCAGAGACATATTTTTGATCAAGCTGAAAATCGATTGCATGCGCAAAAGGCTATTATGGCGTATTTGATGGCCCAAAAATAGTGTCTGTAGGCTGGTTAATTTTTAAAATTCTGTTTTTATAGATAATCTCTTAAAAAGTAAAGAGAATTAATGTCGTCACTTGTATTTTCGGGGGGGAGATCCTTGTTCTTAAGAGCTTGTTTAACACTAAAATGACAAGCATCAGAACGACGTAGATTTACAAGGGCGCTTAGACTTAAACTGCTAGACTCTGTATCATTGCATACATCTTGTATTAATGTATCAATATAGTGTTGTTCAAAGTAAGCTTGAAATTTTTTGATTTGGGTTAAATTATTAATAATGTTGGCTATTCTGTATTTAGTGTGATCAATATACGCCTTAGGATTATTTGGTTCAGTAAATAATCGATTAATAAGTGTTTCTATAAAACTTGGTATTTTTTCTGTGAATGCTTGGCAATTTGTTACCTTTAAATAGAGTGATAGATAATCGTGATCGGACGTTAAAAGCGAATCGAGATGATCGATTAATTCTGGGAGTTTTTTAGGGGTATCGCAGAGCGCTTCCATAAATATTACCGGACAGTTATGGTTACCATTCTGGGTTTGAAAA
This sequence comes from Candidatus Marinamargulisbacteria bacterium, assembly GCA_044350955.1. Lineage (GTDB taxonomy): Bacteria > Margulisbacteria > Marinamargulisbacteria > JBILGQ01. Next base: position 1,527 of record JBILGQ010000236.1, read on the forward strand.
AAGGATATCAAGTTTGACACAGACATATTTTTTTGTATGCTTTCTTTTGATAATAAGTCGTTAAGAATTTCGTCTATTTCTGGAGATTTAAGAGAGTTATGATTTTTTAATAATGTGTTAGTGATGTTTAATAAATTATCATCAGATACTGTAGGCCTTAATTTTTTTATAATAAGCTTAATTATATTTGGTATAAATTCCATACTATTGTTTACTTCGGTAGAATCAATAAAATTTATTAGTGCATTCATTAATCCGTTGGGGTTTATAGAGTCTTTAGGGTCGTTTTCAGGGTTGTTTTCAAGTATGGCATAAATGATGAATAATAGCGTGGCTTTGTTGTTTGAAGTAGTTGAATGTTGAAAAATATGTAAAAGAGTATTGATATGAAGAGAGTTATTTAGGTCTTCAAAGTTAAGTCTTTCATCTTCAATATAGTTCTTATAAAGTTCAAATAAAAATTTATTGGCTAGTTTTTGTAATTGTTTATTAGGGATGTTTTTTTGGATATGTCTGAAATATTTTATTGTGGCGTTATTAGTAGAGGAATCGAATGTTAAATTTAGTTGAGAATTTATTATGGCATAATGAAAAGCCAGATCATTAATTTTTGTCATTTCATTGACACTTTGGTCATTATTTATCCATGTTTTGCTTAGTGATGCTACTGCATCGTAGAAGGGAATGTCTGGGTAATCGGTTTGTTTATAGGCTTTAGGGCTAGGCATTGTTTGTGCTAATTGTGTTATTTGTTCTGATAGGTTTTCTAGAGAAGCTATGGGCTTTAGTTTGGCAGTTGTTGGGCAATAGGTGAAAAGGGGTAGGGTAAGGCCGAATTTTGTTTGATAATCGTTGTGTAGTTTTTGTGCTGATTGAATGCCTTCGAGGTTGCAGCGTACATAAAGGCCTTTGATTTCATGCGGCAGGGCAGAAATAAGTACTTCGTTATGGGGGTAAAGTGATTTTTTTATTTTTGCTAAAGCTTCAGGTTTTTTATTTGATGACGAAATATAGTGTCGTATTTCTTCATCGCTACGCTGGGGTAATTTTTCAAATAATACTGGTTCAATATTTTTTTTTGTTGCTTTTTTCATGTGATTATATAGACTTTTAGCTTTATTAAAGTCATTTGGGAGTTTTAAACGGAAAGGTTGAAATAATTGCTGTATTTCAGGGCTAAATTTTTTGGGTTTATTCGATGAAAAATAGCTGTTTAATTCGTTTTTCATGGGTTTTATGTTTTGAATTAGATTACTACATACTTTAATAGTA
>JBILGQ010000237.1:0-2769 GCA_044350955.1 Candidatus Marinamargulisbacteria bacterium
TATATAAAGAACATTCCAGTATATATGTATTATCTAGCCAAAATGTGAGAATAATGGCAGAGGCAACGGCTGGGACAGTGTTTTTGGATGGATCGGCTGTTCTTTTGGGGTCAAAAGACGATGGGTCTTATTTAGAAGTGAAAGATGATATTATTATCGATTCGCAGGGTTTATTTAAAGTTGAGGCGCAGGCTGGTGTTAATATTTCTGCCGATAGTGTATCTATAGTGTCTGATGAGTTGAATTTAATAGCTGACTCAAATACCGGTATTGTTAATATTAGTGCTTTTGATGTAGTCATTACAGCTAATAATACTACTGGTCAAATTTTATTTGATGCTAAAGAAATTGCCTTTGGCTTAGGCGCTGGTGATGTTGCGGGGTCTATTGCTGTATTTAGCGAGGAGTTTATTGAATTTAATGTGCCAGTAAGCGCTACTATGGCGACTTTTGATACACTTAATACGTCTGGGTTAATGAATAGCACAAGTGAGTTAAGTATAGTTGCTAAATCGTTAGGAGTAGCAGATACAGATCAGGGAAATATAACAATTTTAGCAGAAAAGGATGTGTATGCTGATGCAGGTGGAGCTGTGCGCATTGTATCTAGCGGGAATTACGGAAGTGCAACTAATTCTAATTTAGACAGAAAAACTACGGATTCTGGGATTCAATTATTATCAGACTCATCAATAGTATTGAGAAGTAAAAACGGTCCTGGAATAACTACTGATTTTTTTGGGATAAAAGAGTTTCAGGATAGCGGAGATTATGGAGAAGATGGGATATATAAAGAACATTCCAGTATATATGTATTATCTAGCCAAAATGTGAGAATAATGGCAGAGGCAACGGCTGGGACAGTGTTTTTGGATGGATCGGCTGTTCTTTTGGGGTCAAAAGACGATGGGTCATATTTAGAAGTTTTAGATAATGAATTAAATTTATCAGCAAGCATGGTAGATGGATCTTTAGATTTAAGCGCTTTTGAAATTAATTTGGGGGCCGATACGTCTGCTGGTAAAGTAACTATTACTGGTTCTGATGTATTGATTTCGGCTAATAATACTGATGGTAAAATTTTGTTAAATGCGAAAGATGTTGTCTTAGGTTCACTTGCTAATCAATCAGTTGTTAGCTTTTTAGGGACGACCGTTAGAGTTAATTTAAATAACGGTAGTTCTAATTTTACGAAAGAGTTACAAAAGACTGGGACTAATGCTGGTAGAATCAATGGTACTACTACTGATTTCAATGATGCTTTATATGGCGATTCTGGCTTGGAGTTTCAAACTGGTAACCAACGTTATTTTGCTGAGAATCCTAGCAAGGCGGCTTCTGGTTATGGAATTACCTTTAGTCATGCACAAAGCAGTACAGAAGCTTCTGATGGGGTTTTGAATTTGGCTTTGCATAATGCGGCGATAAACAATCAAAATAATTATATTGGGTTTTCGGATGCTGATAGTAACTTAATTGGGGCTATTTCGGGGCATTCGGCTGAAGTTATGGGTGTGGCGCAAACAGGAATTAAATTAGAGTCTGCTGGTGCTGACTATGCCGAGTATTTAGAAAAAGTAAATACTAGCGATACATTTAAAGCCGGTGATGTTGTGGGGGTTTATCAGGGTAAAATTTCGGCTAAGACCATTGGGGCTGATAGGGTAATGGTTGTGTCGTCTATGCCTTTAATTATTGGTAATAAAAAACCTAACCGAAATAAAAATCATTTCGAAGCCATAGCTTTTGTGGGGCAAGTGCCTGTTACGGTTAAGGGTGTGGTAAAATCAGGTGATTATATTATTGCATCGGGTGCTAATGATAAAGTGGCTATTGCCGTGTCTCCTAGTGCTTTAAAGGCGTCTCAGTTATCGTTGATCATTGGTAAAGCTTGGAGTGACTCAAGTGATGCTGGTGTGAAGATGATTAATGTGGGTATTACGCCTTTTGATATGCCTTCACAGGTCATTGAAACTCTTGATAAAAAATTCGAAACGCTTGAAAAACAAAATCAAGATTTGCAACGTCAATTAAACGAGATTAAAGCCTTACTTAAAAAAAGGTAAGTAGAACCCCAAGGACTAGCTTATGAAAAAAATAAACCTATTTTTACTCTGTATTTTAATCAGCGCTAGTTCTGCATGGGGGGGGGCATTACAGTTAGATACTCATAATTTTTTTAGATATTATAATAATTTGCACCCGTCGCGTGATAAAGGGGTAATGACTTTATTAGGCAGTTCGTTTAATGCGTTTGATATTGGTGGGGCACAGGTAAATGGAGGGTTGTTTTCAGGTGGATTAACGGCGATTGACGATCCTGATATTGTCAAAGAGCCTTTGGTGTATCCAAACCCAGTACAGTTATCAGACCAGTCTTACTTAGGGTATTCTTTAAATAAAGCCATGGATGTTGAAATTCGTTTTTATGATATGAGAGGCTATGAAATTCTAAAAAAGCAGTTTAATAAAAATACCAATGGTGGATATTCAAATGGTGCTTATAATAAAATTATATTTAATAAAGAATTTTTTGGTCAGTATTTACCAGCGGGGGTGTATTTTGCGGTCATGTTTGGTGATGGCGAGTACATTGGCAAGTTTAAGTTTGCGGTAGAGCCTAATTAAAAGCGTTTGTACTTAAAAGGTGCCGGTTCAAAGGTACCACCCGAAAATTATTTTTTTAATTTATTAATTAACTAAACAAAATTAATAATTAAGGGTGTAATGCCTCTTGCCTCTAAATCTTCTTAGGATACTTTTAGTGTT
>JBILGQ010000238.1:0-2758 GCA_044350955.1 Candidatus Marinamargulisbacteria bacterium
CTTCTTCGATGTCTGAAGTTGTTATTTCAGGGATTTCATAACCATGCAATGTCTTGATAAGCGCTTCGATTTTGGCAAAATTCTTTTTTGTGCTTTTTATTATTAATTTGTATTCGATACTGGTTTCCAGATTGTTTTTCCAGTTGTAGTAACTTGTTATGGGGCCTGAAATTTGGCAGCAGGCAGCTAGTTTATTTTGTATTAGGTGTTTGGCTATGTTGTGGGCTTCTTCGCTTGTGCTGCAGGTGCTTGAAATACTGATTAGTTCGAAACTTTTTGTTAGAAGTTTGTGTTTGACGCTGTCAAAAAATTCTTTGTCTTTTTTGTGACTTAAATACTGGCTGACTTCGTTTATATTTAGCCACTTGGCTTCTGGGTTGTCGCTGTCTTGGGGGTTTAAACGTGTTTCGCTGCTTGTGAACAAAAAGAAGTGCAGGTTTTTTTCTTCGCTAGTGTCATCACTACCGTCTTTGTTTAGTTTATAGCGCCAGTAATGGCCTAAATAATCGATGTATCGCAGCGTAGTTAAGCCTGTTTCTTCTTCTATTTCTCTGTAGGCCGCGTCGAGTAGGCTTTCGTTTTCTTCTACATGACCTTTTGGTAAAGACCAAGATAGTCCGTGTTGACTGACTACTAGAACTTGGCCAGATTCATTGATAATAATGCCTCCGGCACTTTTGGTTTTTCCGCTATAGGTCATTAGAGTTTATCTAAATATTTATCAGTAACAGCACCTTCTGAAGCACAACTGGTTGTGGCGGCAAATTTTGCCAATACCCCACGTTTGTATTTAGGGTCTGGTTTTGTCCATTTACTTAAACGATCTTTAATTTCACTCTCGTCTACATGTAGGTTTACTTCGCGTGTTTCAGCATTGATGCTTATTTTGTCGTCATTTTTGATGATTGCTAAGACGCCGCCATCGTAAGCTTCTGGGGTAATATGTCCCACAACAAAACCGTGTGTGCCGCCCGAAAATCGTCCGTCTGTGATAAGTGCTACGTCTTTACCAAGCCCTTTACCCATAATAGCTGAGGTTGGAGATAACATTTCTCTCATGCCAGGTCCGCCTTTTGGTCCTTCGTAACGAATGACGATGACATCTCCTTTAGTTATAGCTCCGTTTAAAATGGCTTCTAGCGCCTGTTCTTCACCATCAAATACTTGTGCGTTTCCTTCAAAATGCAGGCCTTCTTTGCCCGATATTTTGGCTACCGATCCTCGTTTTGCTATATTTCCGTAGCAAATGACTAAGTGGCTGTCTTTTTTTATTGGTGTATTTATGTCTTTAATAATGGCTTGGCCTTCTGGATAATCAGAAATTTCAGCGAGATTTTCTGCGACTGTTTTTCCGGTAACGGTTAAACAATCTCCATGTAATAAACCTGCTTTTAGTAAGCGTTTCATTAATGGAGCAACGCCACCAATTTCCACTAGTTTCGACATAGTATAAGTACCGCTAGGTTTTAAATCAGCTAGTACTGGGGTTTTTTTTCCGATACGTGTGAAATCGTCTAGTCCAAGCTCTACCCCTGCCGTATGGGCAATAGCAAGCATATGTAAGACAGCGTTTGTTGAACCGCCCAAGGCTATTAAGACTGTGATGGCATTTTCGAACGCTTTTTTTGTCAGAATATCTTTAGGGAGAATGTTTTTTTTCATTAAGTTTATTACGGCTATTCCCGCTTTTTTGCAGTCTTCTTTTTTATCGTTTGACAGTGCTGATTGGCCCGAGCTGTTGGGTAAACTCATTCCTAGGGCTTCTATTGCGGAAGCCATTGTGTTTGCAGTATACATACCTCCGCAGGCACCTGGGCCTGGTATTGCGGCGCATTCGATGTCTTTTAATTCGTTATCATTAATAGTGTTGTTGGCACGGGCCCCGACAGCTTCGAAAACAGATACGATATCGATATCTTTGTCGTTATGGCAACCGGGTAGAATTGTGCCGCCGTATACAAAAACACTGGGGCGATTAAGCCTAGCAATACCCATGATACAGCCAGGCATGTTTTTATCGCAGCCTCCGATAGTGACTAAACCATCAAAGCCCTGGCAACCACCGACTGTTTCTATAGAATCGGCAATTACTTCTCTTGAAACCAAAGAATATTTCATGCCTTCGCTTCCCATTGAAATGCCATCAGAAATAGTAATAGTATTAAAAATAACGCCTTTTCCACCTGCTTCGTTAACGCCTTTTTCTGCTTCTAATGCTAATTTATCAATATGCATGTTACAAGGTGTGACCATGCTCCAGGTAGAGGCAATGCCTACTTGGGCTTTATTGAAATCGTTATCGGTAAAACCCACTGCTCTTAGCATGGCGCGTGATGGGGCTCTGTCGTATCCGTCTACGATTTGTTTCGAATATTTTCTGTCTGTCATGCCACTCTCCAAGTATTAAAATTATAAAAAACTATTAGAGTCCCAGTATACTGAACAATAAAAGGCGTCACAATATTTAGATTAATTTTGCTTGTGTAATTAAGACGGGCGTTTTAGCATAGATAAAATGAATCGTTTTAATTGTTTAAATACTGAACTGCGTAGAATCGCACATATCAAATCGGCTCAATCGTTGTTAGCTTGGGACCAAGAAGTTTTTTTACCGAAAAAAGCGATACAAAGTCGCTCAGAACAACTTAGTATATTAGCACAATTATCGCATCAGTTATTTACATCCGATTCAATTTCTAAAGAATTAGCAACATTTATTGACTTAGAAACGGGCGATTATTTAGATAAAAAATTTTCA
>JBILGQ010000239.1:0-2744 GCA_044350955.1 Candidatus Marinamargulisbacteria bacterium
CCTTTATACACCCTATTTCGTAACGACGAAGAAATAGACGTAAAATTATCAGTTGATACGCCTTACAGAGAATCTATCGAAAAAGCCTTAGAAGTACCGGTCGAAAACAATCAAAATTATTTAATACCACTAAAAGAATTAGTGACTGTTGAAACAATAAAAACACAAAGCTCTATACGTCGTCAAAACATGAAACGCAGCAGTTATGTATATGCAAATATTAAAGAAACAAGCCCCCAAAGCCCTCTTGAAATTGCCGAAGAATTCGAAACCCATATTTTTCCTAAATTATTGGCTCAATTTCCCTCTGCACAAATTAATTTTGAAGGTGAAATAATAGATACCCGAGAATCTAAACACAATTTTATAATAAGCATTATCGTTGTTTTTGCGTTAATTTTTATTATTCTAGCTATTTTATTTAATTCATTACTAAAACCTCTGCGTATCCTACTCATTATTCCATTTGGTATTATCGGAGTTATTTTTGCGTTTTATCTGCATCAAAAAACTGACTTCGGATTTTATGCCAGCATAGGCACTTTAGGTATGTTAGGCGTCGTTATAAACGATGCTATATTACTACTTAGTAACCTTGATACAGCCGAACAAAAGAACGACTCTATTATTGAATTTACAGCACGAATTTCAAAAACAAGACTTCGGGCCATCCTGTTAACCACCCTCACAACTGTTGCAGGCGTTATGCCAACAGCCTACGGAATTGGAGGAAGCGATGCTATGTTATCTGATATGATGTTAGCCTTATCATGGGGATTATTGTTTGGCACAGCTATAACATTGCTATTAACACCCTGTTTTTATATCTTTGAAAAAGATTTAAAATCAAAAATCAACACAGTTTCAATTCCTTTTCTAACGCTTTTTATCATAGGAACTATGTGTATTACACTAAGCAACTCGGTAGAAGCCAAAGAATCTAAATTAAGTTTAAAAGAATTTATAGAAAAAGCTATACAAAACGACCCTAAAATACACGCTATTCTATTAGACAATTTAAAACTTCAATACAATCAAAACTACTATGTAGACGCCGAAGAATTATTTTTTTCGGCACTAACAGGATTTACTATAGATAAGAACGACATACAAAATAATAGCTCTCTTCGTTTAACGCATATAATCCCACATCGAGGCCAAGAACTATCCGGATCTTACATCATTAACCCAAATAATGACGAAACAGATACACTCGGCTTTACCTTTAGCCAAGACATAGCTCGAAATGCCTTCGGAAAATCTATACAACTTGATACTGCTATACAAGTCATTCAAAACGATGTGACTCGATACCAAATTATAGAAGCCTACGAAGATTATTTAGCTCAAATAATGACCCTTTATTATAACTGGATTCGACATTACGAAAGTTATCAATTGGCTATTTCTTCGTACAAAGAAAACAAAAAAGTATTAGATAGTGTAATAAAAAGACAAAAACAAAAAATTGCCGATGACTCGGATGTTAACAAAGTTAAACTACTTTTGTGGGGAAAAGAAGATCAATTAACTCGCACTGAAAGAAATTACTTACAAAGCACCTTGCAAATTCAGCAAATTATTAGATGGACAAATGATACTAAGTTAATTCCCGACACCACCTTCATGCTTGATAAAATACCACAAAATATAAACGAAGAATTAATAATACTTAAAAACAAAAGTAGATCCTTTAAATTATTAGACTTATTTAAAGAAAAAGGCATAAAAGAACAAGATCGATCAGCCCGCGATTTAATGCCCTCACTTGCTATAAACGCATCGGTATACCAAGATGATAACACTGAAAGTGCGGTATGGGCGTCGCTTGAATTCCCTCTAAAAAACAAACAAAGTAAAGCCGATCTAGAACTTAAAAAAATAAACTTAACTAAAATAACCCTCACTAATAACTCAACCCAATATTATTTAGAAAATTCATTATCAACACTATACATAGCTTTAGAAAGCCAAGAAAAACTTATAAATAGTGCTGAACATAAAACAACTTTAGCCAAGCATATTTTAATCAGAGAAACCGAAAATTACTCCTACGGAAAAATAAACTTAAACGATTACATCGATGCCGTTAATCGATTTGACATAAGTCGTTTTGACGAAATAGACCAAAAAATTAGTTTTCAACAATTAAGTATCGAATGGAAACGACTAAGCGATACACTGATAGACAAATAAAAAAACCTATAGTGAAAGAAAATTGAAAGATTAGCGAAAGAATATTATACTGCCGTCTATGATAAAACCCTACGAGCCAGTCTTCCAACTAAATAAAACCCAACAGAAAACATTGCAGCAAGTATAAGCTTGATTTATGATTAATAAATCATGATAAATTTTTGTATTATTGAAGACAATACCTATAAAAACCTATTTCCCTTAACAGAAACACGTCCTATTTACGACGCTCTAATTGGCACATCAACTCTATTCGAAAAATTTAGTACTATTTTTAACTATGGCAATATTACCTTACATTGTAGAGATTATTTAAAACCCAGCATCAAATCTAGGTATAATAATTACAATGTAAACCAAATAAATACGGGTAGTCCTTGCTTATTTTTTAACGGACGTGTTGTATTAAATGAAGAATTAACCACACTCATTTCTAATATAGATGAACATATCAATACCTTATTCACCTATCAAAATCACTTTATATGTGCCTATGTTAAAGGTGATTTATTATCTAAAATGGTAGATGTGCTTAAAACCACACCAAG
>JBILGQ010000240.1:0-2742 GCA_044350955.1 Candidatus Marinamargulisbacteria bacterium
GTCTGGCTACCTTTCAAGTCTAAAAAACACGCATTATAAAGCAAAAATTTCTAAAATATTATCTATCACATGAAAATCGTTATGCTTACTTAGTTCTTCTCGACTTTGGTATCCGTAACTAACACTCACACAGTCAACCGATGCATTATTTGCGGTATGAATATCGGTTAGCGTATCGCCTACAAATAACGTTTGTTTTGATTCAAAGTCGTATTTTCGTTGGACATACAAAATACCTTCAGGATCTGGCTTAGCAACACCAAAAGTATCAGGGCCAATAATGTCATCAAAGTAATGCGCTATCTGTAAATTTTGTAATATAGGAGTTGATTGTGATGCGGGTTTATTCGAATAAACAGATAATACAAAATTATCGTTTTTTAATCGCATTAACGTTTCTTCTACACCCGGAAATACAGTGGTATTTAAAACCGCTTTACTTTTATAAATCTCTACATAGTGCTTTATAAACTCATCAAAATTAAAATGACTTTCAGCCACTTCATATCCAATTGTTTTAACCAAATCGGGCCCTACTAACTTACGTATTGTTTCTTTAGGAAGCGGCGCACAATTAATGCGAGCCAACGCTTGATTAATACAAAAATAAACGTCTTCTAACGAATGAATTAAAGTTCCGTCACAATCAAAAATGACTGCGCGTTTAGTAGATAACATGCTGAAGCTCTGTTACATCTCCCCAAATTTTATGAGCATCTTTATAAATTGGCTCCGTTAGCTCGCCTAAAACACTCGTTACATAATCTGCGTCTCTCATGCCCACCAAAACAGACGTAACACCTGCTTGCGAGCGATATAAGCGCAATAAAATATTTGTTAATCGATAACAAGAAAGTAAGTCTGGATGTTTGCTATAAATAAAATTTTTAATATCGTCCATTTTAGAATTTTGTTTATTCGATAAATAATTCACTATTAAGCGAATATTCAAGTTTGCCATACGAATATATTCTTCAAAAGCCTCGTTTACTTCGAGTTCAAAACGTTGCTCGGCCATAAAATTAACCAATTGCGTAATAATCGGATAATACCCGGTAGCAATATGCTCTTTAAAATCAAAAAAACTTAAATCATCATTAAAATGATCGCGCAGTAAACTAAATAATTGAAAATAATTCAAAACAAATTCAGGCACTTGTAATTCTTCAAGCACAGCTTTTATATCGGCTTCTTGAAAAATACCTTCTTCCAAACAATCATCTACTTCGATTAACGCTATTTCCTCTTGATCTTCTACTTCGGCTAAACGATACAAACGATGATTGTAGATGGCATTAAAGGGCCGATTCGTTAACACGGCAATATTATTTTCAAAGGCAATTTCGATGCAAGATTTTTCTAAAGAATGAAGCGCTTGCGGTTCAAAAATATTTAAAGGACATTGAATCACTTTAAAGTGTTTAAGATTCGCCTCTGTTTTAATGCGTAATAATTCATTGATATCCGTAGCATCGGGATGTGTAGAATGATAACCAAACGTATTAGAACTAACCCCGTAATACGAAATACGTCCGGCCAGCACTTCTTCTTCTAAATACAAAAATGCGTTTTTAATTCGTGCGTAATACTCTGTATTAATTTGCTCGACAGACACGGCGGTTTTTTGTGCATGAAACTTAAAATATTCCGGATTATGCAATAAAAATACATCCACACTATCAACATTTAGTCGATCTAAACTATCGGTTATTTGATTCGCCAAAAATTCTGGATGAATACAATGTTCTAACTCATTGTCAAACTCAACTAACTCTAAGAAAGACGCATTATTTTTTTTACGTGATTGCGATTCTTGATATAAATCACCTTGAATATAGCCCGCTTTTGTAACAATAACCACCTGCTCACGACGAACAGTTTGCCTGGTGAAACAATCTAACAAAGCCTCGCCTATACAACGTTCCGAGTCTCCGTTACCGTAATTCGAGCTAGTATCAATCAGATTTACACCTTTTTCTAAGGCCTGTATAAGTGCATCTTTATGATCAGAGTTTTTTTCGATTCTATATGTCCCAAATCCCGCCTGACTCACGACTAAACCCGTATCAGCCAAGGTTTTATGTGCTATTTTGGGGCGTTCTTCAAAATAAATACTCGTTCCAGTTTTAGTGGCTTTTGTTGCTGTTTTTATCATGATCCAAGGGTACCGTATTTTTTATTTTGTGGCTAGATTTTATGAAGTGCCGTTATTCATAACAAATTTATATTTCTAGTTAACTTACGAATGTTCTTATCAAAACATTCCACAGCCATTCCATAAAAAATATTAACTTATTTCGACTTCTTGATCGTTATAGCACAGCAGCCTGAATTCTTTCATTTTTTAATACGCAATAAAGCCCGTATAAATAACTCTACTTTATGTTTATTAGACACCTTAAAACAATCTATTAACTGATTATTTTTCCATAACTGATAACAGTTTAAGCCATGAATAGTCGAATAAAAACAAGCCCAAAATAATCGCTTTGATAACTCTTTCTCAAACAATTCTTGTTTATAAATATTTTTGTTCTTATTTCTATCTATTAACTGTATTATTAATGTTTCAAACGCCGTAAGTTCATCCCATGTTAAAGGCCAATACCCTTCACAGTGTTTATGAAAAGCCATTAACGAAGTCTCTTTGACACCAATTCCAAAACGCATTAACCCTTTTTTTCGAATTTTGATACTATTATTTAACTGTATCCCTCTATACTTAAAGCACACACTATGATT
>JBILGQ010000241.1:0-2740 GCA_044350955.1 Candidatus Marinamargulisbacteria bacterium
TAAATCATGATCAAAATCTTTTTTGGCCTGCCAGTTACATAGTTTTTCTAGCTTGCTTGGATCTATTGCATAACGCATATCATGGCCAGGTCTATCTGTTACGAAGGTAATTAGTTTTTCATAAGAACTTTGGTCTTTTTTGGGGCTAATTTGATCTAATTTTTTGCAAATAGATCGGCATAACTCTAAATTATTTTTTTCATTTCGAGTACCTACGTTGTAGGTTTCTCCCGATTTTCCATGAACAAAAATGCTGTAAATTGCATCACAGTGATCGCCTACATATAACCAGTCGCGTACATTTTTGCCATTGCCATAAATAGGTATGGGCTTAGAAGATAAGGCCGAGCGAATAATCGTAGGAATTAATTTTTCATCGTGTTGATGCGGGCCAAAATTGTTCGAGCAATTCGAAATAGTCATGTTTAATCCGAAGGTGTGATGATAGCTGCGAACGATAAAATCACTACTCGCTTTTGAGGCAGAATAAGGTGAGTTCGGCGCATAAGGGCTGGTTTCGGTAAACAGGCCGGTTTCGCCTAAGGAGCCGTATACTTCGTCGGTAGACACATGGTGAAATCGGGCGTTTTTAAAGTCGTTTTTTGTATTAAATGGCGATTCACACCATAAATTCTTTGCAGCATGTAAGAGGTTAAAGGTGCCTTTAACGTTTGTGTCAATAAACAGCTCGGGTCCTTTTATAGAGTTATCAACATGGCTTTCGGCTGCAAAATGAAATACCCCTTGAAATTGATGTTTTATAAATAAGTCGTTAATGAGTGATTGGTCGCAAATATCACCGTGAACAAAGTTATATCTTGGGTTATTTTTCACACAGTCTAAATAACTTAAATTAGCCGCGTAAGTTAGTTTGTCTAAATTTACGATAGAACAATGTTCATCCTGTTCTAATAAATAAGGAATAAAATGTGATCCAATAAAGCCGGCTCCTCCGGTTACTAAATATGTATGTGTCATCAACTGTTTGCGATTTGTGTTAAATAGCTGCCGTATTCGTTTTTGTAGCTTTTGGCTAAATCTAATAAGGCCTCTTTTGTAATAAATTTTTGTGTATAAGCAATTTCTTCTAAACAGGCGATCATTAAATTTTGTCTTTTTTCAATGACTTCTACAAATTTCGAGGCGTCATATAAACTGTCGTGTGTACCCGTATCTAGCCAGGCTGTCCCTCGTCCTAGTTGTTCTAAATGCAGTTGGTTTTTTTCGAGATACACTTTGTTTAAGTCGGTAATTTCTAGTTCACCCCGTGCAGAGGGGTTTAAAGACTTGGCATAGTTCGATACTTGTTTGTCATACACATAAAGTCCGGTTACCGCTAAATTGCTTTTAGGCTTAGCGGGCTTTTCTTCGATGCTAAGTACTTTACCGTCTTTGTTTAACTCAGCAACTCCATAGCGTTCAGGATCTAGTACATGATATCCAAATACGGTTGCGCCTTCTTGTTTGTTTAAAGCATTTTTTAGTAATTGGGGAATGCCGTGGCCATAAAAAATATTATCACCCAAAACAAAAGCAACATTTGAATTATGAACAAATTCTTCAGCCAAAATAAAGGCTTGTGCAATGCCGTTTGGTTTGTCTTGAATGGTATAAGAAATAGAAATACCCAACTGAGATCCATCAGATAGTACCCGTTTAAAATTTTCTGAATCTTCGGGGCTTGTTATAATTAACACGTCTCTGATGCCTGCAAGCATTAGTAGTGATAATGGATAATAAATCATTGGTTTGTTATAAATAGGTAATAATTGTTTGGAAATTGCTTTTGTGATGGGATGAAGACGAGAACCTGCTCCACCAGCTAAAATTATGCCTTTGTTTGTCATAAAATTTCTCTTTCAACACTGAAAAGGGTGTTTGAAAATATATGAATGAATCTAAGTACAACAATTATGTTAATCATAGCTCAATAATTATGTCTTAAAAATACTGATATTTGAAGTGCCAATCTAAGGTTTTCGAATTCTTTTCTTTTCGCATTAAAGGCTTTTGTGTACAATGTAGATTAATATTTCTATATTGTTAACAAAATCGTTAGGAGAAAAACTAATGTCTACACTCATGAAAGGAAAAAAAGGTATTGTTTTTGGAGTAAGTAATAAGCGTGGTATTGCATATGCAATCGCAAATGAATTACATAAAGCCGGAGCAGAAATTGCCTTTACCTATGCAAATGAAATTATGGAATCACGGGTAAGACCTATTGCTGAAGAAATGAATTCTAAGGTTATTCTTGAATGTGATGTAACCAATGAAGAACAAATTCAAAGTGTCTTTAATGAATATAAAAAAGTGTATGGAGAGTTAGACTTTGTTATACATTCTGTGGCTTATGCCAATCGTGATGATTTGACGGGCGACTTTTCAAATGTGTCTAGAGAAGGCTGGGATTTGGCTTTAGGAGTGTCTGCTTATTCACTCATTTCGATTGCAAGAGCCGCGAAGCCCTTGTTAAAAAGCGGAGCAGCAATTACGACTTTAACCTATCTTGGCGGAGAAAAATATGTACCTAATTATAATATTATGGGTGTTGCCAAGGCTGCTTTAGAGTGCACAGTTCGCTATTTAGCCGCAGAGTTTGGTGAAATTGGTGTTCGTGTCAATGCGTTATCGGCTGGCCCTGTTAAAACATTGGCTTTTAAAGGTATTTCAAGCTCAGATGTTTTGTTGAAAATTAATAAAGACAGATCTCCGTTAAACAAAAATATTACACTTGAAG
>JBILGQ010000017.1:0-9369 GCA_044350955.1 Candidatus Marinamargulisbacteria bacterium
TGGAGGTGCAGCAGCAGAAAAACCACAAGAACCAGCTTCAGCAAGCCCCATAAACCCAAATCAAAATGAAGAAGGAGGCGCAGCACAGAAACCTAGAGAACTTAGAATAATTAAAGGAAGCGAAATCACAGTAAAGACCGGAATTGAAGCTTATAAATACTTTTTCAATACTGCAGAACACAACAGCACAGTAGTCATAAAAAAAGCCTCAGGTGGCTTTGGAGCTGTTTTCGAGCATATGGAACCAAAACTACAAAAATATGTAATAAAAGTACAACAAAAAAGACAAAGCACCAAAGATGAGTTAGAAATACTTAAATTTTTATCAAAACAAAAAAGAAGCAAGCATTTATTAAATTTAATAAATTACACTACAATGCCCTTAACTGACCTTGTCTATGAAGCTTTGTTATTCCCAAAAATGGACTCAGATTTTTTTGATTACCTTAGCACTGAAGAAAGACCCAATCAGGCAAAATTAGACATATTTATCGGATCTTTAAAAGGCTTAGAACATCTTCATGGATTAGGAATTCTACATCGCGATTTTAAACTAGAAAATATACTTGTAAAACAACAAGACGGCCGTGTTTTAGGCCTTCTTTGCGATTATGGCTTTGCTGCATTTAACACAGAAACAGACAAACTAAAACAAACTTCCGGAACTATCCCCTATACCCCACCTCTTATGATTAAAGCTTTAGTAAATAACATTATTACAAAACGACAAGCATTAATAACCCAATTAACAGATAAAATCGGGCATGCATTTCTTTCTGTCTCCATCGAAGGCAAGCTAAAAAAACAAGAAATACAAATATTAAGAGAACATATTAACTATCAAGAAACTGAAATAGAAAAATTAAAACCCATACAAGAAATTCTATCAGAAACCCCAGATCACGCATTTAATGTAAAATGCGAATTATATATGACTGGTCTAGTAGCCCTACAAATTTTTGTAAATCATTCTAGCCTGCCCCATTATAATAAACACCGTAATGAATTAGATTACATAGAACGAATAAAAGCAACAATAACAGATAATTACGAAACAACAAACATAGATAGTAAATTTAAAGCCGCACTTTACAATCTGATTCGCGAACAAGTATGCACTAAACCCCAACATCAGCTCCCAACCATAAAAACATTTCGAGAAGAAATTGTAATTTTATCGTAATAGGCTAACTTTTTAGCCCTATAGTAAACTATATACAGATTTTCTAGAAGAAAGAACCCTAGAGAGTGGGAATTCCCACTCTCTAGGACTTGCCAAAAAAATCGGGTATTTGTTTGCCAAAAATCAATTTTTGGTTAATCATAAAAAATTATATCGCCATATGATTACCTCCCCTTTAATACTAAATCCTTATCTGAATTTATAGGAGCGTACCCGAGTGTCTTGTAGAGTCTCAAAATCTTGCGTCTTTTTTTATATAAAAAGGGTCGAGGTTAGGTAGCATAGAAAAAAATCTAAAAAATTAACAAGGGCGACCACAAGGGGCGCCCCTACGGTTTTTAATGTCTAGGATGGCTGTGAAACAAATAACAAAACAACGACGGACAGGTCACGACCTGTCCCTACATATATCTAATCCAAATTTCGTGTATTTGAAAAATATCATCCGTTGATTCCTGAGAACTAATCTTGTTATTATAATAACAATAAAAAAAATTATTAAGACTACGATAAATTAATACACTCTAAGTACAAAAAATAAAAAGAAGAAAAAAATGAGTCTCAGCAAAACACATTCACAGCCTCCTATCACTCACAAACAAAGCGCAGGAGCCGCCGCCACAGCTAAATCACCCAATAAAGACCTCTATAAAAAAGTGGCCATGATTGCTTTATCTAAATTTTTTCCGAATCTAACGCCCAACCCTAAACATCTTAAACGAATAGCTAAAGGTGGATTTGGCCAAATTTTAAGCTATCAAAGCCAAAATCCAAATGAAAATACTGTGGTTACAAAAATACAAATAATGCGCGACCCTTCAAAAAATGAAATCCACATTCTAAATCATATAAAAAAACAACCCACAAGTCATAAAAGTCATCTCTTAGAATTATTAAGCTACCAAAAACTAGATATAGGCTCTGTTTTATTTGAAGCTTTCTTATTCCCAAAATTACCCTTCGATTTTTTCACCTTCACCAGTTCAGAAAGGCCTACTTCTTATAAAATACAACTATTTATAGATGCCTTGTGTGGTTTAGAACAACTACACGCACTAAACATTTTTCACTGTGATTTTAAAGAAGAAAATATATTAGTCAGTGAAAAACAAGGCCGTTTTAGAGGTATTTTATGTGATTTTGGCTCGGCGACCCTTAAAGGAGATATCCCCTCTCTAAAACAAGTTGTAGGCACAACCATTTTTACGCCGCCCCCTATGATCAAATCTTTCGTAAATAAATATGTCCTCAAAAAATACAAAAAGAGAGACGAATTAGAACAAAGCCTTGTCCAATTTTCTGAACAAGAAATTCAGGGGGCCCAAGAAGAAATCCAACGACTAGACGATCAAATAGGCAAGCTAGAATCTTTAAAAGAAAAATTATCTGATACCCCTGATTCACTATTTGATGAAGAGTGTGAATTATATACAGCGGCACTTGTCGCATTAAAAGTTTTTATTAATCCCTACCAAATGCCTCACGTAAACGATAATTGTGAATTAAATTTTTTAGAAAGATTCTCAAGAAAACTACCCGATACATATATCTCATTATACTGCAGCACTGCGTTTGAAGACTCTCTTTTTCAATTAATAAAAACCCAAATATTTTCTCCTTTGAACTCTGCACATCAACTAAAAACTATAACAGCATTCAGAGAAACCATTCAAGAATTAGCCCCTATTTTCTAAACCAAATTTTTTTCAGCTCTTCTCTTGCTCTTCTAAATAAGCAGTAATTGAACTAATCATCGCTTGAATGCGCGTCTTTTTCTTGCTGTTTTCACATAGCATATACGCCTCATAAAAATATTTTAAAGCTTTTTTATGTTGTTTTATGCCCAAATACGCTACAGCTAAAGTGTGTTTTATAAAAAATTCTGAATAAAGAGTGGTCGTTGTTTTCAAAAATCCTAATACTAATTGATGCTCGTCTAAAGCAAATAACACATCACAATACCGCTTAGCAAGTGATTCTGACAAACTATTAGACTCTAAATACCGCTCAAAATAATACTTACTCTGTTTATAATCAGATACAGACAAATAATAGTTCCCCAAATACAGCATAGCTTCTTTATTCGTTGCATCATGTTTTAATACATCTTCACACTCAATAAACGACAGCGAGTCTGCCTGTTTTGATAAATCTGTATAATAATACCCAGTATAGGCTTTTACCGGATTAGCATCATGAGTTAAATCATACTGAAAAAAAATATCGTCTGATGACAAAGAAACTGATTCTGACCCAAAATATAATAATACAGAATCGCAGGTTAAACAAAAATATTGACTGCCTTTAGCACAGCTTTCTTCTTCATTAAAAATAGCATAACATTTTTTACAGTAACGTAAACTCACGATTTATATAGTTTAAGTAAATCCATTAACTCTTTAGCCGCGAATTGCTCTGCTTGCTTTTTACTCTCAGCACATCCTTGAGTCAGTAAAATTGAATCATCATTACATGTCACAGTAGCCTCGATAGTAAAACGTTTATCATGATCTGGTCCGTCTTCCCTCAACACACGATAGCTAGGCAAACTACAAAAACGCTTTTGGCACAACTCTTGTAACGCAGTTTTAAAGTCTTCGAAAGCTCCTTCTTCTAACTGTTTATGTACTGCATCAAACAATGAAAAAAATAAGCGCTTAACAACTTCAAGCCCTTGATCTAAATAACAAGCTCCTAAAAGTGCTTCAAATGTATTAGCTAAGATACTTGCTTTTTCATTGCCTCTTGATTTTTCTTCACCCGGCGATAAACGCAAATAATCACCTAATTTTATTTCTTTCGCCATCTGAGCTAAAAAACTATCAGAAATAATTTTTGATCTCAATTTCGATAAATCCCCTTCCGTATAACTTGGATATTTATTAAATAAATATTCCGATACCATAAATTTTAATACCGAATCTCCGAAAAACTCTAAGCGTTCATTATAAGACTCAGGGCTAACAGTTACCCCTTTATATTTAACAAAAGAACTATGTGTCATCGCATGCTCTAAATAAGCTCGATTCTTAAAAGAAATGTCTAATACAGCCTGAAGTTCGTCTATAGATTTATGTTTAGAATTAACCATTTACATCAAACGCTGTTTACTAAAGCGTGATACCAGTTTCATAATAAACATATATACAAAAGCAATAACAATACCCAAAATCATGCCTGTAATCGTACGATACACCGACACCAACAAAGGCGTATGGATATGCGAAAACGAGTTCACAATAGATAATAAAGCTATAGAACCCATTATGTTAAAAAACCAAACCCATACACGTGATATTCTAGAATCAACAAACAGATAAGTTAGAACTAAAAAGGGATACCCAATTAAAAATTCTTTTGTTCTGGGCCTAACATAAAATAGTGATTCCACAAAAGAACGCATTTCGATTTCAAAATTATAGATAGTCAAAAATGTAAAATTACCACTGCGCAAAATTAATACCAAGGTAAAGAGTATCAACGCAAAAACCGATATTAAACCTGCTGTACGCACTGGTGCATAAAACAAACGTCGCAATACATAAAACACAGATGTAATGCGATGTGGTCTTAAATAAAAGAATAATCCAATCAAAACAAGTGGAATTAAAAACGCAAATTTGACACCCAAAAACTGATGTATCCCTTTTAAAAAACTAGGATGTGATAAAAACACCACAATATACAAAGCTCCTACCAAAGTAATCCCCGTCAATTTCAACAAATAAATCAAACACTGCCCCAGCTTTACCCTAAAGTTCTCGTCATTAACTTTTTGCGGAAACTGCGAAATCATCGCATAAGTCGGACAAGAAATAGCCGATAAAAAGGCCATGGCTTTCACATAAGCAAAATAACCAAAAATGTAATAAAGCCCATAAAATGAGATTATTGCCATCACATAATATAAGCTGAAAAATGACAATGAAATAGGTCGAAATACATTAATAAACACCAACAAAATTGTGGCAACAACAAAACTAAAAAATAACAATTCTAAAGTAGTTACTGGTTTATAAGAAACGCGATACGCTTGGTCTTTAGCAGTTAAAGTCATGCCATTTTTTTCTATTTTAGTTGCCAATCGCTTTAAGAAACTAATATTGTACTCAATGATCGGAATACTAGAATCATGAAAGGTTAAAAATGGATGCACAATTAATACACGGTTACCACGTTCTTTTGCGGCTCTTACATAACGATCAATAATAATTTTTCGTTCTCCTTTTTGAACTATATCAAACGGAATATCATGAGCACGATATACTGAATGACCCAATGATGAAGAGAGAGTAGCAAAACCTTTTTTTCGATAAAACTCGATATCCCCTACGCTAATTCTTTTTTCAACCAATCGTGCACCCACAATATCCAAATATCCTGGATACCCTAACACCGATTTATCATCAAATAAAATCATACTCCCTGGCAGTAAGCCAGAAAGTTCAGATAATTTTTGCTTCACTAATTTTTCACTCAAACGATTCGAATTTTTAATTGAATAAATGGGGGTAAAACCATGTTTTTTTATTAAGTCTAAAGACTCTGGTAAAAAGCCCATCCCAACAGTTAATAAATCGTCTAAATCATCCACCACACTCAGAATCAAATACGAATCTATTTGTTTAACACGCTTTTCGCCAAATTCTAAGATTAAAAAGTTTTTAATCTGATCAAAATCTTGCTCTTCATCAATTAATATATAAAAATGATCTGGATCAATCCGAATCGAGTTATACAAACGATTTATAGTCGCACGATTTATGTACCCTACGCGCATCATTTCCATAACTTCAGACCCTTTAAGCAAAGATATTTTGCCTGAATCTACAAAATCCTTAAGAGTAGCTTCATGCAGAATAATTTTAGACACTTTAGTTTTTTTAGTAATAATCGATAATAAAGAATCTATATCAGTTCCTGCATATAAAGCTAATTCTTTCAAATCACGTAAGGTCAATGTAATAGATACATTTTTTTGTGAATTTTCATATTGCACTCTACGCGAAGCAATGTTTAAACCTAAAAGTATCGAAACAGCCAGCAAGGAATAAAAGAAATACCTAAAAATTTTGTTCTTAATCATAAAGAGTTAGTTTACCTTATCCAATTAAAGTTTGGAAGTAGGCTGTCATCACCATTTCAAGGTATCTAACAGCCCAAATAATGCGTCAAAAGGCAGCTTATGAAGCTATATATTTATACCCCGGACGAATAATACGTTTTCCTGATAATGTTTCTTCTATTCGATGCGCGCACCACCCACAACAACGTGCCATTGCAAAAATAGGCGTATAAATTTCTTGAGGAATATTTAAACAGTCGTATACAAAGCCTGAATAAAAATCGACGTTAGGCGCAATCACTTTATCTGATTTTTTTAATGATAAAAACACATCTGGGCCATGCTCGGCCACAGCATTGTAAAGAGCGTATTCTGCTTCTCTACCTGTTTCTTTCGCAATTCGTAGCGCAATAACTTTAATGGCAGTGGCTCTTGGATCTGATTTTGTATATACCGCATGGCCAAGTCCGTAGATTTTACCTGATTTATCACCAGCTTCTTTATTCACTAACTTTGCTAAAAATTCTTTTAATTCTGTAATGTCTTCCCAATTTTTAACATGCCCTTTAATAAGTGCCATCATTTCCATTACTTTCTTATTGGCAGCACCATGCAAAGGCCCTTTTAAGCTAGCGATAGAAGCAGCCATCGTTGAATATATATCAGATGCCGATGAAGTTACTA
The DNA here is from genome assembly GCA_044350955.1 of Candidatus Marinamargulisbacteria bacterium. Lineage (GTDB taxonomy): Bacteria > Margulisbacteria > Marinamargulisbacteria > JBILGQ01. Next base: position 6,933 of record JBILGQ010000017.1, read on the forward strand.
CATAGGTAGTAAAGGTAGAATTATTTCCGCCCCCGTGTTCAGCATGCAAAATCATGGCCAAATCAACCACATACGCCTCAAACGGAGAAGGCATCTTTCCTTCATATAAAATATACAAAAACGATTCAGCTAAACTCATGTTTTTTTCAGGTTTAACATAAGTCGGATTTCCTTTAAAAGCAGCTAAATAACTATAGGCAACAATAAGAGGTAGTTTTGCAATTAATTTTAAGCTTTTTCTAAAGCTTTCTTTAGGATCTAAAGAATCCGGATTCTCGTCAAACGCATACAAAGCAGCAATGCTAGTTTGTAGCTTATTCATGATATTTTTTGATGGGATACCTTTAATGACGTTTTCAATAAGTTCGGTTGGCAAAGTGCGGTGTTCAGACATAAAATCGCACACAGATACGACCTCTTCTTTATTTGGCATACGACCTACTAATAAGAAAAAGCAAATGCGCTCAAAATGGTAACGCTCGTCTTCTTTGCAAGAGTCTAAAATAGCCGACAATGATTTACCACGATATTTTAACACCCCTTCTATCGGAGACAGCCCAATATCGGTTTTTTCTGTTCCAACAACAGAAGAAACCTTGGTTAAACCCGCCAAAACCCCAGAACCATCTTGATTACGAAGCCCTCGTTTTACATCAAACTTATCATAATAATCACTAGGTATGGTATTATTAGCAATCAATTCATCGGTTAAATTTTCAATCCATGTTTCTGTCATTTAATATCCCTTTTTATTGTGTCCATTTAAAGCCTGAGCATCGCGCAGACCAAACAGCGTAACTATATTTTCAATGGTAAACTGAAGCTATTATAACGAAATTTAGATTTCAAACAAAGGGTTTATTAACCCTTAACAATAATTCAAAACAATTTGATCGTGAAATAAATTATTACTCGTCAAAATAGACCCTGTATAAATAGAAAACTCTGAGCCGTCCACTTGCGTTACATGCCCGCCAGCCTCTTGAACAATTATACCAAGCGGGGCTATATCCCAAGGTTTTAAGCCAAAATCAATACCAAATTCTCCGTAACCATTTGCCACCCACATATGCATTAAAAAGTCCCCGATACCCCGCTGCCTTTTGGTTTTACTTAGCAAATGAGTCAACTTATGAAAGTCGCCTCGTGCTTCATTTCCAAATAAAGACCCATAAAAACCCTGCGATTTTTCTATAGTTTCTATAGTAGAAACCCGAATAGCTTTACCATTATAAAAAGCCCCCGACCCTTTACTGGCCGACCACCGCTCTCTTGTAAACCCATTAGACACAAGCCCAGCAATAATCTTGCCATGTTTTTCTATGGCCATTAAAGTGCCAAAAATAGGAATATTACGAATAAAATTCGACGTACCATCTATAGGATCAATAATTAATTTATAAGGCAAAGAAGCATCGCAACTTTCAAATTCCTCTCCAATAACACCCAACTGAGGAAAGCGACTTAACAACGATTTTCTAACAATGCGTTCAATCTCTATATCAGCTTCAGATACAGGCGTTTTATCGTCTTTATGCGTCACTTTTAACGATACCGATTCAAAATAATGCCGCGACACCACATCGGCTTCATCAGCCAATTGAACAAGCAGCTCTAACCACTGTTCATGACTTAAAGCATCTAGTGCATCATAGTTTTGATTTAACATTGCCAGAAAGTCTACCTTATATTTTTGTTTATCTGAAGAGTTCTACACAGAATTATCACCGCAAAACAATAACACCACTTTCAAGCAAAATAAAAATCTCATTCTTAATACGTTTAAAATTGAAAAAATTTCAATTCTTGATAACGAGAAACTGCAGCACCAAACACCAAACGTTAACAACTAATCTATGCGTAATACTAAATATTTCCAACATTAAGAATTATAAAATATATGGTTAAATAATTAAAATAATTGGAATAAATGACAAATATTTTATTTATTGGAGAATAGAATTGCCAATTAACACAAACCAACAACCCCATAACTTTCAGAATCTAAAACTAACTGAAACTTCAACTAACTCAAGACAACGAGATCCCCGACCACTAAACAATCGGCAAAAAACTTTACTTAAAAAACTAACAATAGAAACAAAGCAATTAGAAACCGCTGCTTATAAAGAAAATCGAAACCCAGAAACGGCACCTCTTATAAATGTTGGTCCAAGAAAACCAGTCAAAAGAGCTAATTTTAAGGATGAACTCAAACATGCTGCGCAGGAGAAGCAAAATAAACTTGAATCTTTATTTGAAAAACGAACCGTTAAACAAACTCAAAGCAACAACCCAGAAAAATTCGAATTCGAAAATTCAAATACAATGTTTACAAATCAAGAGTATGTAAGCAGCCCTAGAATTCATGCAAATGGATCTAATAACGCAGACTCTGATATGGATGGCTCCGTACAAGATCTATCCGCAAAAGATT
>JBILGQ010000242.1:0-2730 GCA_044350955.1 Candidatus Marinamargulisbacteria bacterium
AGTTTATTCGAGTGTTCTAAGTATTTGTTTAGTATTAGACTAGAAGAGAGTAAGAGTAAAAAAATTTTAGATAGTTTAGTAGAACGTAAAATTTTAATTAACATAGTTTCATTTTATTCGATATTTATTTAGCGTGCTAGCGCTAAGTTGTTTTTTGTAATACCAAATCTCATAGTGACAGAATTTAAAGATAAATTGTTTACCAAACTAAAATTAGTTTTACTTATTTCAAGCTCATAATTAAATCTAAATTTTTGAGAAAAAATCGGGGCTGTAAGTCCTAAAAAAGCAAGTTGATTTATACTGTGGTACACTTCTGTTTTTTCAAAGTTTTCTATTAAGAAGTGCGGAGCTAAGCCACAACCAATATAGAAAGATACTGGTTTGTATAAAGTCTGTTTATATAAGATTCGTAAGGGAACGGTTAAGCTATCTAGCGAGTAATTCAGATCACCAAATTGTGTATTTTTATTCCAAAAGTGAGCCCCTGTTTGTAGATATATATTTTTATAATGATAAACATTACTGATAATTGAAAATTCGAGTGGGTGCCCGATAACTTCTTCGAAGGCGCTTTCGCCGGTAGAAAAAAACCCTATGCTAACTGTTGTTTCAGCATGTGCGTATACGATTGTGCAGGCAAGATACACGATAATTGTAGCTGCCAGATGTTTAATCATTGATTATTTCACCCTTTGAATTGAATGCATCTATGCTTAGGTTGGGGGTTATTGATATAGCAAGAAAATGGTAGCTTGAAATGCCATTTTCTGTGCTGTGTAATGTTGACCCTGCTCCTCCGCTAACATAATACGGAATGCCATCTACGACTTGTTTATAATATAAATGCTCATGTCCAGAAAACACCGCTGAGATGGGATATTGGGTTAAGATAGAATGCAATGCATCTCTGTTTAATAAGGGGATATGATAGCCAGCAGGATAAGGAGGGTGGTGTAGAAAAACGAATATAAAGTTGTTTTCAGGAATAGATTCTAAGGTACTGTTTAGCCAGCTTAGCTGTTCTGGGCTGATTTCGTTTTCGTAGCCAGGTAAGTAGGAGTTTAGCATAATAAAATGCATATTATTTTTTTGTTTATAGCGATAAGCATGAGGTTCATTGATAGAGAAAAAATGATTAAAAAGCCCCAAGTTGGTTAGGGTATTGCCAGAGGACCCTTCTACATCATGATTTCCGACTACAGCAATAAATTCTTTGTTTTTGTACGATTGATCAATGGCTTCTAAAACAGAGAGGTAAAATATAGGTGAAGAAAATTGTACTAAATCGCCTACATGAAAGCTTGTTTGGATATTTAATTGATTAATCATTCTTAGAAAATAGTTTAATTTAACACTGTCGGGACGGTTGTCGCCAAGTACTGCAAATGCATAGGTTTTTTCTGCATTTATAGTGGGGATGGGCGTTGTTTTATCGATAAATATACTATTGTTAATTTGTTCGCTAACTGCACTACAGGACGATAAAAGAATAAAAGAAACGAGTAGCATAAAATATTTTTTTTTCATTTAAATTTGTATCCTAAAAATAATTTAAAACGGGGGTCAAATTGTAAATTTTTACTTACATTTATAATATTCATATTATAATTGAGTTGTAAAAATATAGTTTGCTCAACGTTTAGAACCTGCCTGTACCCAAAGCCTACCATGGTTCTTCTGCTGTGTTTGAGTTCTTTGCTATCAAATCCGATATTAAGAAACCAGTTGTTTTTTTGTGGATTAAAAAATTTTCTTAATCCAAATTCAAAGCTATCAAATCTTTTTTCGTCCACTAAATTTTTATTAATAATGAGGAATAGGTCAGAGCTTTTATGTAAATTTTGATTTAGTTCTATTTCAAAATCAGCGTTTCTAGAATGATGTAGTAATAGTCCGATTGAATTTAATGCATAAGTCGAAGAGCACGTTAAGTAGAGTACAATTGCTATTATTAGAAGTCGAAAAAAATTGGATGGTGAGTTTAATTTTTTTGAATTAAACATATTTATCACAGTTCCCAAGGGTAAACATGTTGTATGCCATTTCTATTTCCAGAGATAGTATCGTCTAAACTAATTACCCATTTTTCATGTGCGTCGTAAACAGATTCTAAATTATCGTATTCTCTGTTGATGACAGCTTCACTTTGTAATGAAACAGTGACTTGAATATATATTTTTTTGTTATTTTTTTCGGCAATAAAATCTATTTCTTTATCACCAATAATGCCAACAGTGATATAATATCCGTTTTGGAGCAACTGTAAATAAATGCTATTTTCTAGTTGTTTGCTAATGCTAATGTCGTAGGATGACATGAAATAATTCTTAAAGCCTACATCATTTAAATAATATTTTTTAGTGCTACTCAGAATAGTTTTCCCTTTAATATCATAGCGTTCAACTTCATGAATAAGGAATGCCTCTTTTAAATAATCTATATAACTAGACATTGTTTCAGTGTTTGTTTTGATCTTATTTGCTATCAGATAGGCCGAAATTTTATTGATCGAAAATAAGTTTCCTATATTATCTGCTAGGAATTTAAATAGATTTTTTAATAAACTGATTTGTTTTATTTTGTGTCGTTTTACAATGTCTTTTAAAATTATGCTTTCATATAAAGCCATCATATAGTTTCGTTTTAATTCATCGTCTTGTAATTTAAATAGTTCAGGTAAACCACTCGTTTTTAAGTACGACAGGTAAGACTCTCTGTTTTTAGGAA
>JBILGQ010000243.1:0-2716 GCA_044350955.1 Candidatus Marinamargulisbacteria bacterium
ACTTTCCACTACTTCAGTCAAAAAATCTGGGAACACACTTTGTATAGCATTCACTAAAACAAGCCCTTCACTAGTCGACTCGACCGGAATAAAAAATGTTGATCCTGATCCTGTCATATAAAATTCATTTTTCGTTATATCATTGATACTATCCACTATATGTCTGATAGTTGGATATAAATTTAACACTACCTCTTTTAAGTCATTAGTACCTAAATAAGGTTCTTTTGTATCAAAAATTAATGGCAAAGGCATTCTTGGCAAACTGTCGTAAGCTTCATAAATTTCTTTTGTACTACAATGAAAATCTGGATAGACAATTAAATAATACTGTTTACTGCACTCTTTTAATTTTGTAAGTTTCTCACCAATTCCTTCTACTTTAGCTGTACCACCTTTAATAAAAAACGGAATATCAGCCCCAAATTTTGCACCAATTACGCATAGTTCATCCTCTGATAAACCTAGTTGTTCAACTTCATTGATTACTTTAATCAAGGTAGCAGCATTTGAACTAGCTCCTCCCATACCCGATCCAGTAGGGATATTTTTATCTAAAAAAATATCGTATGAATGTTTACACTGAGACTTAAAATAATCAAATACTCTATCTAATATATTTGTACCGTCTAGAGGCACATCATATCCTAAAGAAATTAAATTAAAAGGAGTATTAACAGGAGGATGCGATACTTTAATATGTATATTATCGTGTAGAGATATTTGTTGAAAAATTGATTGTATCGGGTGATAGCCGTTGGCTTGCTTGGGACCTACTCTTAAACTTAAGTTTAATTTAGCGTAACTCTTCTTTTCTAAGAACATAAAAAAAGGGAGCTCACGCTCCCTTCCATTTTTTTAACAAATTCAATTATCCTTTTTTATCTGCTTCTTCTTTTTTATCTTCAGGTTTTGCTTGATTTTTAGGATTTATCTCTTGTTTGTAATTATCTTTAATCGATGTATACAATTTTGACAATTCATCATTACGTTTTTTAAGATACAATTGCTGAGTCAAATATTGTTTCACTTGTTCAAATGAACGTGGTCCAATTTGTTGAACATCATCTAAACGAATAATATGAAAGCCAGCTTGGGTTTGTATTGCAGAAGAAATCTCTCCTTCACTTTTCATTGAGAACACAACATTAGCCACAACTGGATTCAATACATCTCTTCTGTAATAACCAGGTAAACGTCCGCCATTTTTAGCTGAATTTCCGTCAATTGACTTTGTTTTAGCTAACGAATCGTAACTAACACCTCTTTTAAGATCCTCTAATATTTGTGTTGCTGTTGAACGATCTTTAACTAAGATATGCGAAAATGATCGTTGTTCAAATCCAGAAAAAAAGCGACTTTTATTCGCATCATAAGCGGATGTTACCTCTTGGTCTGCAATTTTGATTTTTGAATCTACATTTTCACGTAAGTATAAATCAACTAAAGCCTGTTTTTTTTGATACTCGTATTGACTGGTTAAGCGTTTAATGAAATCTTTATATTCTTTTGAATCTTCCATGTTTTTCTTTTTAGCTTCTTGGTAAAACATCTCTGATCTTACTAAATCATTTAATACATAATTTACCGGATTTGATATGGTTTTTTGAACTTCTGGAGATACATTTAACCAACGCAAGTTCATATCATCTTGAGTTATTGCAGTTTTATTTACTTTTACCACCCAATTATCTGGTGTTTTTGTGGTACAACCTACGACTAATAATGCTGTTACCCCTAATACTACTGTCGATACTAGACTCTTAATTTTCATTCAAATTCCTCCGTTTAACTGATCTTTGACTTTAATAATAAAGTTTTGACAAAATTTATTCAAGACTTTCAAAAAGTCAGTAAAAATTTATTCTATAATAATTCAGCTACTCAAATAGGCGGTCTAAAGAAATTCGTTTTTTCTCATCAACACCTACAACTTTTACTTTTACCAAATCACCTACTTTTAAATGATCTTCAACATTATTCACACGCTCTTTGGCAATTTTTGAAATATGAAGTAAGCCTTCTTTACCAGGACAAATCTCTATAAAGGCTCCGAATATAGCTGTTTTTACTACTTTACCCTCATAAATTTCGCCTATCTCAGGTTCTTTAGTAACACCCTCAATCATTTTAAGTGCTTTATTTAACTGTTCTTTATTTACTGCCGAAACAATTATTTCACCTGTATCGCCTTCTTTTATTGTCACAGTAGCGCCTGATTCAGACTCTATAGAACGAATTACTTTACCGCCAGTTCCAATGACTGCTCCAATTTTGCTTGGATCTATAAAAATACTATGCATTTTAGGTGCATTATCATTCAACTCTCGTCTTGGAGCATCGATAACGGTATTCATTTTATCTAAAATATATAAACGACCTTCTTTTGCTTGAGCCAAAGCGTTTTCGAGAATTTCTTTTGATAAACCAGATACTTTAATATCCAATTGAAGAGCCGTAATACCATCTTTAGTACCAGCAACTTTAAAATCCATATCTCCATAATGGTCTTCTAATCCTGCTATGTCAGATAAAATAATATAATCATTTCCTTCTATTAAAAGCCCCATTGCAATACCAGAAACAGCTGCCTTAACCGGCACCCCACAGTCCATTAAAGATAGAGATCCCGAACATACTGAGGCCATAGAAGATGACCCGTTTGATTCTAAAATTTCAGACACTATTCGTATTGTATAGGGAAACTTATCATGCT
>JBILGQ010000244.1:0-2712 GCA_044350955.1 Candidatus Marinamargulisbacteria bacterium
TTGAAATAATACCTGTTTGTCAGATGAGGCTATGCATAATGCCATGCCTTCGAAATTAAATAGCTGATTAAGGTCTTTTGTCATTTTGGTTTAACTAGTTTTATTTAAACGCGATAAAATGGCAAAACGTGAGGCTTCTTTAAAGTAGGGGAGGCGTACTATTGTGTTGGGCTTTGTTTTCGATATTGGGTGATTCATGCTGTCTTTTATATCCTGTGCTTTTAGTATAATACGTTTGCCTGAAGGCGATAAATAGTATAAATCATCGTTTTCAGAGAAGCTATTTTTGTTGTCGATAATTACTTGCTTGTCGTTGATGATCTCTCGTATTATGCCAATGTAATCTACTCCTTTATTATAGCCTCCAAAGTCGTAATGAATCGACTCTGCAAAGGGTCTGTTGTCTAGGCCCCCCGAGCTAAATTCTCTATTTGATACTAAGGCTAATTCGTCTTTGAACTGCTGTAAAATTAGGGGGTTTATGTCACTGTGTTGTGTTAAAGAATCGTAACAGTAGTCTATGGCGCGTCGGTAAATTGATACGGCATTGGCTACATATAAATTTGATTTCATGCGTCCTTCAATTTTTATACTGTCTATTCCGGCCAAAATAATCTGTGGAATTTGGTCGATACCCATTAGGTCTTTGGCATTCATGATGTGTTGTTTTGCTGTAACGGTGTTTGATATTGGGTCGATGAGTTCGTAATTATGTCTGCAACTTTGAATACAGCCTCCTCGATTAGAGTCACGCCCTGCAGCATAGTTCGATATTACACATTTGCCCGAGTAACTGGCACACATAGCGCCGTGTACAAAAATTTCTAATTCTATAGGGCATAGCTTTTTTATTTTGACACAATCAGATACCGACACTTCTCTGGCTAAAATAATGCGTGTGGCACCTAAGTCTTTCCAATACTGACAGGCATAGGCATTGGTAATACTGGCTTGTGTCGACGCATGAATGGGGATATTAGAGTGTTCTTTTACTAAACGTGCTACTCCGATGTCTGAAATAATGGCAGCTGATATTCCCATTTGATCAAAGTCGACTAATTGGGGACGTAAATTCTCAAGATCCTCGTTGTGTGCGTAACCGTTTAGAGTAATATACACCTGTTTCCCTTGTTTTTTTGCTCCTTTACACAACGCAGAAAGTTCATCATTATTTAAATTATCGGCGTATTTTCGAAGCCCAAAAACGGGTACTCCGCAGTATACTGCATCGGCTCCGTAGGCAAAGGCTATGTCACATTTTTCTTTATTGCCACCGGGGGCTAGTAATTCTGGTTTTTGTAATTTATTCATAGTTACTTATTTTGTTATTAATGTTGTATTGTCATTAATATGCGTCCCAGTGACTTAGTGCTTTTCCGGAGCTGATAGAGTCTTGTAATTTTTTCTTAGTTGCCTCTAAATTTTCGATTAAATTGGCATGACTTAGTATTAGTAAGCAGTTATAAATGAGTTGTTCTTGTGTATTTTTTGATTGGCCTGATAGGGCTTTTAAGCCTAGGTCTAACGTATCTGTAACGTTTATTTCGGGGTTTGGCTCGATTCGGTCGTGTAGGTTTAAACCAAAGTCTGCTGGTGATACAAAGTCTTCTTGTACATTTGATTGGTTTCCAATAATAATCGGGCAGCGTCTATCTTGGGGGGCTGTACAGGATCCTTCTAGGCCTCTAAGAATAATATACGTGTCAAGATGACCGAATGACTGTAATTTTTGTAGTAAATTGATGGTTTTTTGTCGGTAAGGGGGGTGGGTGTATCCTGTAATTAATACCGTGCGATGCTTACTCACGAGGGGTTGGCAAAATTTTTCTATTGTGGCTAATAAAGGTCGTTTTACGATTAATTGTCTTAAGGGGCGCAATGCATCTGCTTCAGGAAAGAAAATTCGCTGGTCGCAATATCCCCAAGCAATAGAGTTAGTTTCTAGCGATGTTTTTACTTGTTCTAACGATTTTGTCGGGTTTTTACCTGCTGCTTGTAATAGTTTATAGGGGTTTATGCCGCGCTTCGGAGACACCTCTTCGCAGCCATGAAGCACTACATTAAAGCCGATACTGGCTAATAATGGCGCCGTAAATAGTGCTAGTTGAGGGTGCCTGTTAAAACCGTCATAGGCAGTCGATAGATCGATAAGTATAGGTACATCGCATATCGCTCTTTGAGAAGAATGCCAGTAATAATGGAGCATGGCTTGGTTTTCAAGATTTGTTTCTTCTTTTAAACGTAGTCCCTCTAAAAAAACCGCTTTTTCACAGTCATTGTTTTTTGTATTAACTATAGGATCAAATAATCGAGTGATACTTTGTTGCATGTCAGTTTCATTTAGCGATTGGTGTTTTAGTAAGAGGTTCAGAATTTTTTGGAATTCTGTAGAGGGATTCTCTAATAAAGTTTTGCAGGTTTGGGGTAAAAATGGGACGGTGTTTAAACGGTTTAGTAACGTTTGTTCTTCGTCTGTATTTTTTAGCATCATTAGTGCTGTCCATAGAGTTGTTTTTGTGACATCCGAACACTCTGCAGACGCAAAGCAGTTCAAGACCTGCTCGCATTGTTCCTTGTCTAGCGATTTACTCATGGTTTTACCAGTGCCTTTTTGTTTCAATAAAGACACTAAGAGATCTTGATTAGTCATAACTAGTTATTTTTTTTGTTAAAAAGATTCAGCGCTATATTTATCGACATAATAATTAATTG
>JBILGQ010000245.1:0-2693 GCA_044350955.1 Candidatus Marinamargulisbacteria bacterium
TACATCCTGTAATAGCTCCTGTTTGGCATATGTTTCAATATATTCGCGATCTTTTTCAGTGATCGTTTGTGCCATATGATCTGGTTTATTGATTTTAGTTGATAGAGATGTTGCAGACGGAAATTTCTCACATTTAATAAGATCTCCAAAGCTCATTAATATCGGAGCAATTTCAAAAATATCAACTCCGTCATCCGCATTGACATTATCCAATTTATAAATCAATTGAGTTTTATTCGACATGCAAAAAGTATAACCCAAAAAAAGTTCTGTTGCAAAATCAAAGATAAGCGAATAGTGTCTTTACTTTAGAATGATACGGGCTAGGTGTCATTACTGCTACAATTTTTTTTCTAACTCTAATTTTTTCTAACTCTAAATCGAAGATAGTCGCTGTAAATTCCCATACTGCTCTTCAAGAACATCTCGTGACAGTTTGTTTATTCCTTCCATGCTAAAACCCTGTACGGTATAAGACGAGACAATAGACCCATAAGCAAGAGCTTTTCTAAATGTCTGATCGCTACGATCCGAACAGGTGCTTAAAAATCCTGCAAAAGCCCCCGCAAAGCTATCTCCTGCACCTGTAGGATCAACCACATTACGTGTTGGCATGGCAGAACAAACACATAATTCATTACCGTCAGACATCATAGAACCATGTTCACCTTTTTTCACAATAACACGTTTCGGGCCTAATCTAAGTAAAGCATCAAGAGCTGTAATAACAGTCGTTTCACCAGTCAACAACTTGGCCTCACTGTCATTAATAATTAAAATATCGACTAATGTTAAAACCTCAAGCAAAGCAGCTCTACTATTTTCTATCCAATAATTCATAGTATCTAAAATAATTAACTCGGGATTATTAAATTGAAGCAGTGCTTTTTTTTGAAGTACCGGATCAATATTTCCACAAAATACAAGTTCAGATTCTTTGCAAGAATCTGGCACTTTAGGATCAAACTCTAAAAGTACATTTAAATCAGTTTGTAGAGTATAAGCCTGACTCATGTCTTTTTCATAATAACCAGACCAATGAAAGGTATCACCAGAACTGATTTTAATGCCACTTGTATCAATATTTCTATCAGCAAAAAATTCAAAATAATTTGAATCAAAATCACTTCCTACAATACTAATAATATGTGTTTCATTAAAAAACGATGCAGCTACTGCAGCAAAAGAAGCCGACCCGCCCAAAACGCGTTTTCTTTCTCCAAATGGGCTTTTAAGACTATCAAAAGCTACCGTCCCAATAATGCTTAATTTTTTCATATTTACCCTTATTTTTATTCTTATTTTAATCCTAATACCGCTGCATCCCGATCAGACAAATACAAATCGTTGCTTCGCAATTGTACTGTTTCATCTCTTTTCCAAGAACGCTCACAACGTGGAAAATCACGTAAATCTTGAACTATAATACTATCGGTATCAGCAAAACTTACACGAGACACCAAGAAAAAATCTTCAAGACGACAGGCAGCTAACTCATACAAGGCATAGCGTTTTGACAAAACAAGACCTATATCCAAAGAATTTTCTATGCCATTTTTTTTACTTTCTTCTAACTTTCGTAATACATCTTGTCTTAAAGATAATAAAGGCTCCCAATACTCTGCATTATTAGTCGTACTAAGAGATACTCGCTCTTCTAATAAAACAGAACTATCAGAATTGGGATATAAACTCTGATATGCCTCATCAGCCGTGTGAGGTAATAACGGAGCAAGCATACGAATCAGTACTTCTAAAATTATCTGAAAACAATATTGCACCTGTATGCGATCTGGCGAATCTGTTGCGTCACAATACAAACAATCTTTAACTATACTGCAATAAAACGACGACACTCTATCATTGCAAAAGTCATAAATCTCTTGATGTGCGGCTTTAAAATTAAAATCTTGATAAGCACTTTTCACCGATTTATCAAGCTTTAATAATTCTGAAATCATCAAATGCTCTAAACTAGTTTCATCAAAACTCATAATTACTGCTTGTATTGTATCAATCGGAATTAATTCGCAATCGTTTAAATTACTTAATAAAAATCGAATGGTATTTCTAACTTTTCTATAACTTTCTCCGGCAATATCAAAATAACTTAAATCAACTTTAATATCGTTCTCAAAAGACAGTGAACCCACCCACCAGCGCGCCACTTCCGCGCCATAAGTTTGCAACAATTCTTCAACATCTAACGCATTCCCCAAAGACTTACTCATTTTACGGCCATCTTTATCTACTATAAATCCGTGCGTTAATACCCGTTTATAGGGCGCCTGTTTATGAATCCCCAAAGAAGGTAACAACGATAAATGAAACCAACCGCGATGCTGATCAGACCCTTCTAAATACAAATCGGCCGGAAATTGCCCCTGCCTTTTTTCAAGCACCTCATGCCAAGAAGATCCTGATTCAAACCAAACATCAAAAATATCGTACAATTTTTCAGCATTAGACACATCAAAGCCAGACGGAAAATAAGGATCTGTAGCAGAATCATAATACACCAGTAATTCTTGAGCAGACTTTTTAAACCAAGCATCTGATCCTTCTTCAGCAAATAATTTTGAAATCGCCAAAACCGATTTTTCGCTTAACAATAACTGTGAATTAGAAACAAAAGCCGGAATAGGTAATCCCCAAGAACGTTGCCGAGAAATACACCAATCCGGGCGTGACTC
>JBILGQ010000246.1:0-2679 GCA_044350955.1 Candidatus Marinamargulisbacteria bacterium
TTAAAATTAGTAAAATAATTTTTTCTATTTGGCCTGCAGAAATTCTACTAAACGTTTATTTCCCAAAAATAAAGGTACGCGTTGATGCACGTCTGTAGGCAAAATATCTAAGATAGGATCTTTGCCGTTAGTCGCTGCTCCGCCTGCCTGTTCACAAATAAACGATAGAGGATTAGCCTCATACATTAAACGCAACTTCCCGGCCGGTTTAGAGGCAGTTCCGGGGTACAAAAACACCCCACCCTTTAATAAATTTCTATGAAAATCTGCTACCAAAGACCCTACATACCGCGACGATAAGGGGCCAAATTCTTTTGTCTTAAAGGCATCTAACTTGGCTTGTAATGTGGCATCCAAATTGGGATACAAGCTCTCGTTGATAGAATAATAATTAGCTTTTTCAGGAATACGAATCTGTTCATGAGACAGTAAAAACTCCCCTATACTAGGTTCATAAGTAAAGCCATGAACACCCTTTCCGGCACTATACACCATCATCACGGATGAACCATAAATAATATACCCTGCTGCAACCTGCATTCTTCCGGGTGGCAACCCCCCATTACAAACAGAGTCATCGGTTTTAAATACCGAAAAAATAGTACCAACACTAATATTTACATCAATATTTGAAGAGCCATCTAATGGATCAAAAAATATTGTATAGGGATTTCGATGTGACGAATCTACCGTTACAATTTCATCTTCTTCCTCTGATCCAATATACGAAAAACGACCGTGCGCACTTAAAATAGATTTTAAACAATCATTTGAAAACATATCTAATGCCTTTACATGCTCACCTTGAATATTAATTTTTCCAGGATCTTCATACGAACTTAAACCGGCCGTTAATACTTCTTTTCGAATAATCTTAGCCGCTAAAGAAATATCATATAAAATTTTGGCAATATCAAAATGTATGTCTGTATTTTCTTTAGTAATTTTTAATAAATGATGCTCGATCGTATTGACTGTCATTCTAGTTATGATAAATAGCAATACTCACAGCAGTCACTATAGCCAAAATAAATACTTTATAAAGCAAACTCTTCTTCTCAGGTTTACGTTTAGCTATGATTGGAACTAAAGCTGAAAGAAGCAACCAAATACCAAGTTTTGCGGCAATCCAACTGCTGTGCATTGAAAATCCCATTCGAGCTATTAAGCCAAATCCAGCAGTAAGTAATGTAAGTGAACAAATCCCAAACAAAATTTTGGCCCATTTATTCGGATTTTCCGACAATAAATAATGCGTTCCCGAACTCACCCATCCAATAATGGATATGATATGCAACCATACATAAAAACTGATGCTCATTTATTTCTCCGTTTATAAGTTTATACTTTATTATGTCATAAAGCGTCTTGATCGTGAACGACTTATTGAAGAACTAGCCCTCTAGTTAGTTGATTAATACAAAAGCATAATTTTTTTCACTTCTATTATTTATTATAGTGTATTTTTATCCCCTAATATATTTTTTGCCATCGCTGTAAACACTTGTTTTTCTTTTGTAATTTCAGCAATTACCGCTTCATAATGACTTGTGTCCGGATTATTCAGCCAATATTTTGCTGCCTGAAAAATTGTAGATACTTTCATATCTGTTTGAACAAACTCTGGCACTATAGCTTGATTAGTTAAAAAATTGGGCAAACTTAAATTTTTTGTTTTAACCCCTAAAATATAGCGAGCATACAAAAACGATAAAATTGGTAATGCCGCAAGAACAATAAGAGGTTTTTTTAACAAAATCACTTCTAAAGTCGCTGATCCCGTAGCTGAAATAACTAAATGAGATTTGGCAATTTCTTCTTGAGCATTATCATATGAGACGCATTCTAAAAACTGAGGGAATTGCCCTAAATAAGACGTTACAATAGCCTCATAATGGCGAGAAGCTACTGCAATTTTTATCGATAAATCAGCATTTTCTGATTGTAATTTCTGCGCTACTGTTAACATGATTTTAAAATATAAATGAAACTCCTGTGGGCGCGATCCGGGTAATAAGGTGACTTGTTTTGACACTGTGTTTTGTTGAACTTGCTCTTGTACCAATTCTGTCATGGGATGCCCAAAATAAAACGCATTGTTAGTCAAACTTTGGTAAAATTCGTACTCTTTTTTAAAAATACAAATAATTTTTTCAGAATAATCACAAATTTTTTGTGCAGATCGACGATCTTTCCACATCCAAAAATTAGGCGTAATCACTGTATACACCCGAATAGAATAACTTTTCAAAAGAGCCGCAATATTGGCATTTAAATGCTGAAAATCAACTATAACAGCCTCTTTTATTGTTGCTTTACTAAGCGTTTCTTTTAAGCTGTTTAGCAAGTTCAATTTAAATTGTTTTCGTGAAAAAATATCATGAATGCCAATATCATGATTATACGCACTTTGAAAAACAAATTCATCACTTTGAGCTTGCAAATGATCGCCGCCAATACCAAAAATGACTAGTTTGGGTTGTTCTCTCTTTAAAGCTTTTGCCAAATGAGCTGCGTATAAATCCCCCGACACTTCGCCCGCTATAATGAAAATAGACATTGGCTTTAGTCGTCGTCGCCGCTAGGCGCTTTTTCTTGGCGCTTTACTAAACCTCTATGAGACTCCCCCGTTATAAACTGAATCATTTGGCTAGCCTCATCACTTTTATACTCTTTTTC
>JBILGQ010000247.1:0-2676 GCA_044350955.1 Candidatus Marinamargulisbacteria bacterium
ATTTTTCAATCATTTCCTTTCCAGGCAAAGCCGGGGATATCCCCTCTAACATTAACCGATGGAGAGGTCAACTTGAACTAGAACCTCTCACTGAAAACGACATTAATCAAAATTTAAGCACGCTTCCACATGAACATCTGACAATCTTTTATTATAAATTAGACAGTAAAAAGCCACTATTAAATAGTATGTATTATAGTTCTATAATAGTCGCTTTTTTTGATTTTAATAATGAAACCTATTTTATAAAACTTAGCGGAGAAAGCTCAGCGATTAAAGCCCAAGAAAAAGAATTTTTAAACGTCATTCAGGACCATTTGCATGTTGAGTAAAATAAAAAATTTTTTTTGGCATCTATCCTCGTTACAAGTAGGCTTAGCCTGTTTATCGTGTTTTTTTATTATTGTGTTAACTGGAACTCTAGCCCAAATTGACCACGGCATTTACTACGTACAAAAACAGTATTTTCAATCATTATTTATTTATTGGCCAATTTTAGGCTATAACATACCTATATTTCCCGGAGGAGGGCTTGTTGGCACTATTCTGGTACTTAATATTGCACTAAGCACCGCATTTCGGCTACGTTGGACGCTACGAAATACCGGTTTAATCATTGTTCATTTATCTTTGTTAGTATTACTTAGCGGAGCCGGTTTAACAGCGTTAATAGCAAACGAAAGCCAGCTATACTTAAAGGAAGGTGAAAAAAAATTCTTCTCAGAACATCTCTATAAAAATGAACTAGTAATAATGGATGTATCAAACCCAAAAAGCGATTTTATTACAGCAGTACCTATCTCATTATTTTCAAATAAAAAAACAATTACACATCAGTCTATCCCCTTTACTATTTATGTCGAGGAATTTCATGAAAATGCTCAGTTACGACAATCTAAAAACGCTAATTTTATAAACCCAGACATACAAGAAGGCATCGGAAAACATCTAATAATAAAAGAAAGCCCAGTAACTACCAGCGACGATAAACGAAACAATCCGACGGCTATTATTTCGTTTAAATATGCCAATAAACAAACAGGGAATTATTTAGTCTCTCTAGACATAAATGGGGCTCAAAAAGTACTCATCGATAACAGAACTTACTATATTTTCATTCAACCAAAACGTTTTTATTTTCCATTTTTTGTCGAATTAAAAAAATTCACTGAAACGTTTTATCCAGGGTCTAGCATCCCCAAAGACTATTCGTCTTTAGTACAAATAGACGATTTTAATCCGCCTAATAAACAAGATGTTCTAATTTATATGAACAACCCTCTTCGTCATAAAGGTTATACATTTTATCAAGCCTCTTTTGGCAAAGATGTCCCCTCTTCTGTACTTCAAGTCGTACATAACCCAGCTTGGTATTTCCCTTATGTCTCATCTTGCTTTATTGCCTTTGGCATGATTCTTCATTTTATGATTCGCTTAATAAACTTTAGGAGAAAAAGTGAAACTAATTCTTAAATATTTCTGTATTTTATTGTTACTTTCCCAAGCAATGTTTGCCAATAAAGAACTGGATATAAACGCATTTTCTACGCTACCTGTTTTATATAACGGACGTATTCAGCCGCTTGATACTTTAGCCCGTCAAAGTTTATTAATTATTCACGAAAGCAGTCGTTTACAACGCGATAACCATAAGCTATCAGCGTCACAATGGCTATTAGAAGTATTTAGTCATCATCCAAACATTTATAAAGACAAATTATTTAAAATTGATCTAGTAGATTTAAAACACGAATTAAAATTAGACCCTAAAGAAAAATATTTTTCGTATCAAAGCCTCTCTTCACAATTAGGAATTATTGAAGAAAAAGGCCGAAAAATTGCCGATGTCGATAAAAAAAACCGCAGCCATTACCAAAGCAATTACTTTGACTTATTTCAAAAAATATCGTTATTTTTAGCCTTGCAAAACGGTTTCATTCCATTTCATGACATTTCTTTAGATCAATATATTAGCAGTTATCAAAGTACTGTAAAAAACGGTCTACAAGCTTTTAACAACTACAATGCCTCTAAACCACTTAGCCCAGCAGAACAAATTCAGCTCATTGGTTTTAATCATAGCTTTAAGTTTCATAAAACCTTGGCTGATACATCATTGTTCTATTTTTTCCCAAAAAATTTAGATGACACTAAAACTTGGACTAATACGGGCAGTCAATTTCTAAAGCTACTCGATCCAAATGCAAAATTACATCCATTATTACCTTTATATGCCGCCTGTTTTAAAGCCTACGAAGCCAATGATATCCAAGCATTTAACAAAAGTGTTAGCCAAATGACCCAATATGTGAATCAATCAAAAAAAGTGCAAAAGAAACTTTCATTAGAAACGTCGTTTTACAAAATTGATCCCTTTACGAAAGCCATGGCTTTGTATGTATTAAGTTTTATTGCAATATTATTATATTTTTTACTAAATAAAAATTTTCTTCATACACTCTCTAAATACAGTTGTTATTTGGCATTTGCTTTACATAGCTACGGCCTAATCGCCCGCATGCTTATTACAGAGCGGCCGCCTGTAACCAACTTATACTCTTCAGCTGTTTTTGTTGGATGGTTCGCTATTGTTTTAAGCTTTATTCAAGAGCGCTACTTTAAAAATAAACTATCGTATATCATCGCGTCTACACTAGGATTTTTAACCCTAATTAT
>JBILGQ010000248.1:0-2667 GCA_044350955.1 Candidatus Marinamargulisbacteria bacterium
AAATTCCAAAATTGGATGATTTTGACAACATAAAAGCAGCGAATAAAAAACCAACTACGGCGTTTAATCAGTTATGCGTGGCAGGCGATCAAGGCGGCGCGATTAAAGGAGCCAATCGGGCTGATATTTATTTTGGTTCTGGCAAAGACGCCGAAGTTTTGGCCTCGTATATGCACTATCCGGCGCGATTTATTTTGTTGGTGGCGAGATAGGGTTTGTGTCGCAAGGATTAACAAAATCAGAAAAGCTGGTTGCATCTTTTAGTGAAAGAGCATTTTTAAAGCTTTGGACGCACCCAAATCCTAAAGGTAAAAAAGATAAAGAGCTTTGTGATTGTTTAATCGTATGCGGAAAGCATATTGTGATAATTTCTGTTAAAGATATTCAATATAAAGATACAGGAAATTTTGCTGAAGAGGGGAGATGGGTTAAAAGTGCTATTAAAAAATCCGTAGACCAGATTTACGGAGCAGAAAGATGCCTAAAGAATGTTAATACCGTTACAAGAAGTGATGGAATAGTGGTTGAACTTCTTTCTAAAGAGGACAGAATTGTACATAGAATTTCAGTTTCTTTAGGAGCAAAACGACAAATTTCAACAATTTCAGGAGATTTTGGTAAGGGGTTTGTTCATGTTTTGGATGAATTTAGTTTAGGCGCTATATTTGGTTTATTAGATACTATAACAGATTTTGTTAATTTCTTATCTGATGTTGAGTCGTTAATTTCTAATACAAGTATAGTGTTTGATGGTAGAGGTATTGAAGATCTTTTGGCAATATATTTACAGGGGTATTATTCATTTGAAATTTTACCAGATATACAGCCTCTGATTATTAGTTCAAAATTTTACGATGACTTTCTTAAAACTAAAATCTTTAAAGAGATGCAGGAACGTTATAAAGAGTCGTATTTTTGGGATAAGTTAATAGAGCATTTAGTAAAGGATTTGCTTACAGATGGGATGATTGATTTTTCAACTGGAGAAGTTACAATTAATCAGTTAGCACTTGTTCAGATGGCGTTGCAGCCTAGAAGGGTTAGAGTTGACCTTGTTAAATCGTTTAAAGAGTTCTTAAAAAATCCTGAATTGAAAATTATATATGTGCGCGGGTACCATAAAACGATTTTTGTAATTTTAATTGGTTCTAGTGCTAATCGAGAATCTAGGGTGGAGGAGCTTGATTTAAGTTGTAGAAATGCACCTAATAAATTTACTGATTATGATATTGTAGTTGGAATTGCAAGAGATTCATTTGGTCCATCAGATGTTGGTTATTCGTATGATCTTGCTTATATTGGAGTAGTTAAGTGATTTGGACAAGGAAGTAATAAATATTCAGAATTCGTTTTAATTTTCAGGAATCAACGGATAATATTTTTCAAACACACGAAATTTTGATTAGATACATGTAGGGACAGGTCGCGACCTGTCGATATAGTGTCTTTGCATAAATAAAATATAAATTCGCATAGTATCTCTTATTATGGATTTTTTCATATAATTAACATAGCACGGGGCGAATAAGGTTCTGAGGATCGTATTAAGAATTGCATGCGTAACTGAAATACGGTTGAATTCCTGGGCTTCTGGGATACCATGCATAATATCGATTTTAAAGGGGTCGAATTCGACTCCTTTAAAAATAGAGAAAAAGGGTGTCACCAAAAAACAGTCCCTCTGCTACTTAAGCTCTAACACCATGTAATTCTTGAAAATTTAAAAAATTCAGTTACTCTTAATTTTGTAACTAAGCGTTAATGGTTTTTTTGTTGCAAGGATGTTTTTGCCTTGTTCTGTTGTGAATGGGGTGCTTATGTTGAATGGTTTTATCTATCTAACAAGGAGCATATCATGCAATCAACACGTTCACTAATTATTCGGCCTGCTATAAAGCAATTTTCACCCGTTTTACCAATACAAAAAGCAAAGAAAAATTCTTCTGTAGATGTGGATTATTGGCTTAGATTTCAGACTTTAATTGCAAAAACGTTGCTTAAAAATTCATCTCAGAACTCTTTTAAGAAATGGATGGAAAAATATCAAGAGAAAACAAAGCGTTTATTTTTAATTAGCAAAGATAACGATCCTAAATTTTTATTTTCTTTTGTTAGTATTAATGCCCATATACTAGAGCAATTTTTAGAGTCGCTTTGTATAGACGCTTTGCCTGAGTCGCTTTTTAAAAAAATACATGTACGATTAGAAAATCCTAAAAATCAGGAATCACGTGTCGTTTTTAAAAAAATTGCAGAGCAAGCCTCTTACTTATTTCGAATAGAAAAAATGGAATTTTTCTTAAAAGAATCTCAGCTTTTATTGGACGGACATATCAGTTGTTTTGAGTTGTCTAAAAATTTAGAAAAACTTATTTTTGAACAATCGTTAGTGTATTTTAGCTCAGGGGGCGTGTCTAAGGATGCCTTGCAGCGATTTTTGCCTGTAGCGGCGCTTGTGCCAAATTTGTTGGTGGCTGAACAGCATTTAAGGGAGGGGTTTTTAGATCATATACCTGTTTTTAAGGCTTATTTAGATCAATTATTAGGTCATGATTTCGACGATATTTCGATTTTTTTAAATACCAGTTCTTTGCCAGGACTGTCTGCGATTTGTCGTTCAAATAGAGAGTTTTTATTTGTTTTAGAACAGGAATCTGTTGGTGCTGA
>JBILGQ010000249.1:0-2666 GCA_044350955.1 Candidatus Marinamargulisbacteria bacterium
AAAAGAAAACAGCCGCATCAAAGAAGATGCACTTATGGGGATAGTTTTTTCTGGCATGTTTGCTTTTGGCCTGGTATTACTCACCAAAATCGAAACAGATGTGCATTTATTACATGTATTATTCGGCAATATCTTAGGCATCACCACACAAGATTTTATAGAATCAGCAATTATAGCCCTACTATGCTCACTAATTATGCTAGCAAAGCGTAAAGACTTTTTTTTGTATTGCTTTGATCCCGCTCATGCCAGTGTAATAGGCTTACCGGTACGAGTACTACATCTAAGCATGCTCATTTTATTATCACTTACGATAGTATCTTCATTAAAAGCGGCCGGCATTATTTTAGTCATAGCCATGTTAATAGCCCCCGGTTCTATAGGGTTTTTACTAACAAAGTCTTTCGATAAAATGTTAGTAATAGCAATATCAGTTTCGGTTTTCTCTTGTATACTGGGCACACTATTAAGCTTTCACTTTGATACCGCAACAGCGCCTTTAATCGTCATTATTCAGGCGCTGTTTTTTGTTGTTGTTTTGTTTAAGAAATAAATTGAGACTGTCGCAAAACAGTCCAACATAAAAATTAGCGACAGAGCCTTAAGACAAACGCGATTTAAAATCGCTATACCCAAAATGCTTAATCAACTCTAAATTACCGTTTTCACGCAGCACATAAATACTAGGTAAACGTAAACCGTTAAAAGTCGTATTTTTTACCATTGTATACTGTGCCATATCTTCGAAAATTAATTTTTGGCCAATTTTTAAGGGCTGATTAAACGAATAATCTCCGATAATATCACCAGATAAACAGGTAATTCCCCCTAAACGATAAGTATACTTAAACTCCTCTGCTTGAGCAGAACCTTGAATATTAGGTCTATATGGCATTTCAATAATATCGGGCATGTGGGCATTTGCTGAGGTATCTAATATAGCAATGTCTTTTTTATTTTTAAGCAAATCAACCACAGTGGCTACAAAGTAACCGGCTCTTAATACCACTGCCTCGCCTGGCTCTATAATAACTTGAAGCTTATATTTATCTTGAAAATAATTGATCACTTCTATTAATTTATCGACGTTATAATCATCACGCGTTAGCATATGACCACCGCCAAAATTCAACCAACTTACTTGATGAAAATACTGCCCAAATTTTTCTTCCGCTACTTTTAAAGTGCGCTCTAATGCCTCGGCACTTTGTGCACACAAGGTATGAATATGAAAACCAGAAATACCGTCTAATAAATCAGGTCTGAATTCGTCTATCGTTACCCCTAAACGAGAAAAAGGCTGGCATGGGTCGTACATTTGCACACGGGTTTCTGAATGTTCCGGATTTAATCGAATACCATAAGATACTTTGTATTTACCCGAATTTACCTGAGGCTGAAAATGTTGCCACTGTGAAAACGAGTTAAAGGTAATGCTATGTGCCAATTTCTGAATACTTTCAAATTCACTATCTCTGTAAGCCGGAGAATATACATGAATATCTTTACCAAATTCTTCATGAGCCAACTGCGCTTCGTGCAAAGAACTAGAAGTTGTTCCAGATAACACCGACCGTAATAACGGAAATACAGAAAACGATGAAAATGCTTTTAATGCCAAAATAGCTTTAGCCCCACTTTCGTTCATCACTCGTTGAAATACATCTAAATTTTGCCTAATTCTTACTTCATCTAATACATAAGCCGGGCTTTCGATTTGATCTAATCTCTCAGAAAAAATTTTATTTATTTTTGTTTCAGTCACGTCAGTCAATTTTGTATTCATAGTTTTCTACACTCCAAGGTAATCCGAATTTATTCAAGTCATCCATAAAGGGATCAGGGTTAAACTGCTCCATATTATATACGCCAGGTGTTAGCCATTTTTTTTCTATCAACATTTTTGCGCCAATCATCGCTGGTACGCCTGTCGTGTAACCCACTGCTTGCGCTTTACAGTCATCGTAAGCTTTTTGATGTTCGCATATGTTATAGATAATTTTTTTAATTTTTTCACCGTTTTTTGTTCCTGAAATAACGGTTCCTATACAGGTTTTTCCCGAATAATTTTCGCCTAACGATTGAGGATCAGGCAACACAGCTTTTAAAAATTGCAAAGGAACAATTTGCTTTCCTTCATACAAAATCGGTTCAATACTAGTCATGCCTACATTTTGTAATACATCCAAATAATTTAGATACGACGATGAAAATGTCATCCAAAAGCGTATTTTTTTTACATTCGGAATATGTTTTGCTAAAGACTCTAATTCTTCGTGATACATCAAATACGCATCTCGATGACCCACCTGCGGAAAATAAATACTATCTTTATGACTTAGAGGATCTGTTTCGACCCATTTACCGGAATCAAAATATTTACCACGCTGGGTAATTTCACGTATATTAATTTCAGGATTAAAATTAGTAGCAAATGGCCGTCCGTGACTACCATCATTGCAATCGATAATATCAACTTGATCTATCGAATCAAACAAATGCTTTTGAGCATAAGCACAAAACACATTCGTTACACCCGGATCAAAGCCCGATCCTAATAACGCACACAAACCAGCTTTTTTAAAACGATCATGATAGTCCCATTGCCATTTATAGCAAAACTTCGCTTCGTCTATAGGCTCATAGTTAGCCGTATCTACATAATG
>JBILGQ010000250.1:0-2664 GCA_044350955.1 Candidatus Marinamargulisbacteria bacterium
ATTTTTTACTAAGAATAATAAAATTAATAGTTAATTATTTATAATACCTGAAGTATATACCAACTTTATAGAAATTTTAAAAATTTAATTTTATCGATTTATTAGGAGGAGCCTAAATCTACGCTGCTTTAGTTAAAAAAAGATTAAAAATTCATTGACACTATGAACTAACCTAGTAAAGTAATTAAATAATTTTATGAAAACACAAGCTTGCTCTTATACCTCTTCACTCACTATTCATCGAGAAAAAAACCGAGCTACCAACACTAAAAATATACAAGAATTTTTAACTATTGAAGAAATAAATAGTCTAGAAAAGCTGTTATCACATTTAAATTGGGCCCGAGAACATACAAAAGAAAAAGACTGGTTAAATCCACATTTTTTATCGCAAATCAAAGAAGATTTTAGACAGTCCCCCTTACCAAAAGCTCTCAAAGAATACCTATGGTCTAAATCATACAAAAGTTCAGTAAGAGGAACCCAATTAAATCACCAATACCATTCTGAACATACTAAAAAAAGCTATTCTATAGGCCCCAAAGCCCCCTACACAATAAAACATCTACTAGGTAAATTAATCACTTATGGCCTAGCCAAACAAGAACAAAGCCAGTTTATATTACTTGAAAAAGCGGCTCCCATCGTACAAAAAGAAAAAACTCAGAGTAAACAAGCCAAAGACAAAGCTTTAGTTTCGGCTTTTTTTAATATGTTTAACCATAGCCTTGAAGGCCCAAAACAACTATATCAAAGCAATTTAGACAAGATAGCAGCCGGTTCTTCTTCTGAATGTGTAGCCGTAGCAAATGTTAGCAATAAAGATCGCTTATTAGTTGCTAATAACCTCAATACAACGATGCCAAAAAAGTTCCCCAAAAAGGATTATGAATTTGCAATGTATCAACAACGAGATTCCAGACTAAAAACACATTGCGAAGTTCGTGTGACTGAAAATGTATCCCCCTGGAATATAGATAATATTGGTATTTCACAACCGTCTTGCTTGCATTGTTCAACTGCCCTACAAGCAAAAGGCATAGGCGCCTTTACGGGTAGTCATTTGCAATTCTATGATTCAGAAATCACCCCATCAATTCGAAATCACCCTTATTTCTTAAAACATTACATAGGAAAAGAAGCTTATGAATTTATAGGCCATAACCCAGATCACAGACTACTTGGCCAAATAGAGACTATGAGAAAAACAATGACCATAAGCAGTGAATCAAAACAAAAAACACCCAAAGCCTGGAAGCCTACTTACACTTCATTAATAGAAAAATACATCCAAGGCAATAAGAGATATACAGAACTGCTACACAAAAAATCCTCTACAAAAGGAAAAAGCCCTCTGAAAGTTAATATAAAAATAGAGCCCGAACAACTTCAAAAAAATCAAAAGCCGTTCTCTGAACTTACGAAGACCTACAAGGACTATTTTGCCCCTCATACACTGCTCGATTGCTACAGACTTGAATACATAGATTATCACTTCGACGCCCTATCTAAACAAAGTGATATACAATCACTATGCGCGCTTCCAAACCATAAATTTGATACTTTAATAGACAGTGACTGGAGCCTATTAATTAATGAAAAAAAATTAGATCTCAGTGATTTATTAGACTTAGATGATAATGAGTTTAACGACTTTATGTCAGTCAAAAACCCTAGAATGGCTTTTGATGATTATAAGATGTATTTTGATGACTTATATTCTCTGTACATAGAATCACCCTTGCATTTAACATGTATGACACAAAACAATATTGATGAGCTTTTCATAGATTATGCAGAAAACCTACCAGACGCTTTGTTAGAGTACACAGATAAAGTTGATAACTTGGAAAATATTTTAGACGGGTTTTCATGCACACAACGACAAGATTTTCTTGCGCGTTATGTGCATTACTTTGAAAACCCTTAAGGCATAAAAGCTATTTAAAAAAAACTAACTAAGAAACAGCCTCTTGAACCAATTTATTTTGTTTAATCCAAGGCATTAATTCTCTTAATTGAGCCCCAGTAGCTTCTAATTGATGTTCAGCTCCAGCTTTTCTCCAAGCCTTTAGTTTAGCACTACCATTTTTACTATCTGCAATAAATTCTTTAGTGAATCCGCCATTTTGAATATGAGCTAAAGCTTTTTTCATCGCCTCTTTTGTATCGGCAGTAATCACTTTTGGACCTGTTAAATAATCGCCATACTCTGCCGTATTCGAGATAGAATATCTCATATTAGCCATACCACCTTCATAAATCAAATCTACAATTAATTTCATTTCATGAAGACACTCAAAATAAGCCATTTCAGGAGGGTATCCCGCCTCGACTAATGTTTCGAATCCCATTTTCATTAACTCTGTAACCCCACCACATAATACTGCTTGCTCACCAAATAAATCGGTTTCACATTCATCTTTAAAGGTGGTTTCAATAATTCCAGACCGTCCACCACCTACACCCGACGCCCAAGCCAAGGCTAAATTTTTAGCTTTCCCTGATCGATCTTGTGAAACAGCAATTAAACAAGGTACACCAGCACCTTTCAAATATTCACTCCTAACAGTATGTCCAGGGCCTTTCGGAGCTGTCATAAATACATCTAAATCTTGTCGCGCATTAATCAAATTAAAATGAATATTTAATCCATGAGCAAAT
>JBILGQ010000251.1:0-2657 GCA_044350955.1 Candidatus Marinamargulisbacteria bacterium
AAAACAACTATATTTTTGCCAATTATTAACACATTCCGGGATCTACCAAAAGAAAAAAGATGCACATAAAAAAAGACCGAATTAAACAAATATACATATAAACAAAGAGACATGTAAACAAAGAGACGCATGGAAATGCGTCTCTACGGTATTTTATTTAGAATTCTACTTTAACGTTTTTTTCGGCCGCTGCTTCTATTTGAAAGTATTCTTTTTTGTTATAACCTGCAAACGAGGCTACGATGCTTTTTGGGAATAATTTTATGCTCTTATTATACTCCGTAACACTATCATTAAAGCGACGACGCTCGACTGATAAACGATTCTCTGTGCCTGATAATTCATCTATTAAACGATTAAAACTAGCATCTGCTTTTAATACTGGATACTGTTCAGAAATAATTAATAAACGCGACAAAGCTGATTCCATTTGGCTAGATGCCTTCATTTTTTGTTCAGGAGTTCTCGCACCTGCTAATTTTGAACGCGATTCTGCAATTGACGTAAACACCTCTTTTTCATGCGATGCATAACCTTTCACGGTATTCACTAAATTAGGAATTAAGTCGTAACGACGTTGCAATTGATTTTCAACTTGAGCCCAATTACCATCTATCGTTTCTGACATCATTACAAAACTATTTCGAACTGAAAAAAACCACATACCAGCAAAAATTATTACAGCTAAAATCCCTGCTAAAACAACCAACAATTTATTTTTAAATCCCATCATAGTCTCCTTTATATTTTAATATTTTTTAATATTATACTTTATCTTGTGTATTAATAATACGTCACCAACCCCCACTAGCACCACCCCCACCTGATCCACCGCCACCAAAACCGCCAAATCCGCCTCCACCGCCAAAATGACCGCTATGAGACGAACGCCCCGAGCCACCCTGAAGCAGACTAGCCAAGACAAAACCCAACATAAAACCACGAAAGGTAGGGCTAACAACCATAGCAACTACAATCGCAGCCAAAATCAACAAAACGAAAGCTTGAGATCCTTGACTAGGCGCCCCCTGAGTACTCGAACTCTGTGTAGCAACCGCTTGTTGTTCAATAGGCGTTAATTGAACCTTTAACGCTTCTGCAATCGTAGCAGCCAAAGCATAATGCCCAGCTAGTATTCCTGCGGCATTGTCTCCGACTTTAAAATACGGCAAAATCACCGTATCTCGAATAGCTCCAGCTTTTCCATCGGGCAAAATTCCCTCTAAGCCATAGCCCACTTCAATGCGCAGCTTACGCTCTTTCAAAGCTATCAAAAATAACAATCCATTATCTTTATCTTTCTGCCCGATACCCCAAGCCTCAAATAATCGATTCGCATAATCTTCTACCGTGTAATCGCCGATAGTAGGCAAAATAGCCGTGGCCACCTGCACACCCGTCTTCTGCTCTAACTCATACGACACTTGTTCTAACACTTGTTTTTGTTGCGCTGTTAGCACATGAGCCGGATCAGTTACATAGCCTTGATTCTGAGGAGCCTTAAAACCCGACAGAAAAAAACAGCCCAAAAAAAGAGCCGTAAAAACACAGGTTTTTTTAAGAAAATACTTAAATTTCATTAATAAAATCTGTTAATTTTGACAGAGTATCGATATACAACTGAAAATCACTATCATCAATTTTTTTCTTATTTAAAACCTGTACAAAGTCATCAAGATTAATCTTTGTTAAAGCCGATAACTCTGTAAAAAATAATTCACTGCTAGCAGGAAAATCACGTGATAACAACACAAAAAAACAGCCAAAAGACGCAAAAAATACAGGAGCAGACTGGCTCACAAGCACATTTAAATCTACTTTTGGAACTAATAAAGCCGATCGTAACTTTAATAAATTCGACCGCAATGTATACTCACACTCATGCCGCAAATTAGACAATGACACCTGTAACTGATCTAATACATCCACCCCAAAAAGCAGCTGACGAGACCGATTCATCAACAAAAATTCTATCGGAAACACATCCACAGAATCACGCAACTCTTTTTCAGTAAAAATACTAAACTGCATCCCTTCGTTCAACAAAGTTCGTTGCTTCGCATGGCCCCTAATATCGTTTACAAGTACTGATTTAAGTACGATCAATACGTGATGATGCGCGTTATCACGCAAATAATTTTCCCCATACACATATAAACTAACTAATTCGTCTTTATAGACATCTAAAACACAAGATTTAATTTTTTCGATACTAGTCATAAGTGGCCCTCCAAAAAACTCTCTAAAAAAAACGTTTATTAATAAGAAATTTCTTAATAAGAAGGATCATACATCAAATTCGATAAATAGGCCCTTAAATCATCAGGGCGTTGTATACGTGCAAATCCGCTGTCAAACGCTTTCTCTGCTACAGCAACAGCCGCCTCTAAGGACACTTGACGAATTTCTGTTAAAGAGGGATATAAGCCACCTTTCTCTAATTTTTCCTGACTTAATAAATTGGCCAAACATTTAGCCGCCGCTAACAACATTGCATCATTGATTTGCGTAGCCTGAACAGCCGAAGCCCCTAAACCAAGCGCCGGAAAAATATAAGCATTATTTCCCTGGCCTGGTTCAAAACGCTTACCTTTATACGTAACAGCCGCAAAAGGGCTACCACTAGCAAACACAGCTCGCCCATCGCTATAAGTATA
>JBILGQ010000252.1:0-2653 GCA_044350955.1 Candidatus Marinamargulisbacteria bacterium
ATATCGTTGTGCCTAAAACAAAAAATAATGAAGTAGATAGTGAAAATGCTGTAATGAAGCTGTTGTTTTCTGTTCAAAATCCCCGTTTATATGGCGTGGACTATTCGACACTTAAAGCCGAAGTGTCGGGTCGTTTGGCAGAATTAGATGTACAGGATTTACAGTTAATCACTGAAAGGGGTGTTTTAATCATAGACGGTGAATTTAATAGAGATGAGCCAGTAGACATGATTGCTAAACTTGAAAATTTTTCACTAAGTAATATGTCTTTTTTAAGCAATTCACACGTATCACTTAACCCAATTGAAGCAAATTTGTCTGGTGAGTTTTCGCTTCATTATTTAGGTAATGCTCAGTATTCAGCTACTTTTAACCTTGAACTTGCCGATGTGTTTGTGTCGGGATACAAAGCAGATAGCCTGAAGATTAAGGGCAGATTTGATAAAGATACTTTGTTTTTTGATGCCGTTAATATTGCCTATAAGACTAGCCATTTTGAGTTTGATGGGTGGCTAGATTTTACGAATCAGTTTGAGCTGTCATTGAAACCATCATCAGAAATCTATTTAGAGGATTTACAGGCCTTTTTTGAATCAAAAAAAGCGATGACGGGTGCCTTAAAATTGAATGGGGTATTAAAAAAAGAACAAGATGCTATTAGTTATGATGGGCAGATAGTTTCTGATCAATTTAAATTAGGATCAGTGAGTGTAAAAAACTTTATTTTGGATGCTTTTTTATCAAAAGAATATAGTTTGCTACGCTCTTTTAGCTCGGATATAGGCGAAGGTAAATTTTTGTTATCCGGAACACAAAAAAATGACAGTGAAGGCAGTGATTTTGCCTATGATCTAGCGATTACACGACTTTCTTTGCAAGATTTTGTCTCCCTTTATGATCATATTGAGGATGTTTTAACGCGACAAAAAGAAAAAATCATCGATCAGATAGAATTTAAAAAAAGTTTCAGCATTAAAACGCCTGATTTTAAAAACGACCCTATTCCAATTTATGCTAGTGATAGGTCTGGAACCGTACTGACTTATTTGAAAGAGATGACGACTCTTCCTCAGGATACCGCTGTTGAAGAGGGGTTTTCTTATTTTCAGGGGGGCTTTTTAACTGCAAAATTAGACATTAGAAGTAGGCATGATAGTTTGCCACTTATTAATGGTGAAGTCAAAATAGAGGATTTTCGAGTTGAACGATTTTCGGCTACTGAAACTGATCTTGTGTTAAATTCAACAAAAGATCAGACAAGTTTCGAATTAAATCTGCAAAAAGTAATGCTTAATACAGCAAGCATAGACTCTGTAGAGATTGCAGGAAGACTGGAGCCAAATAATCGGCTAATCATAGAAAAAAATAATATCAGCATGAATGAGAAAAAATTGGTTGATTTAATAACCGGATATGTCATTATTCCTTATAAGAGTAATCTTAAAAAGCATGAAGTAAATTTAACAATAGATTTTACTGAAGATAACTCTGAATTACTGTCTATGTTGCATCCGAACTTAAAATCGGTGCGTACCGAGGGGTCTTTTATTTTAGAATTAGGGGGATATTTAGAAGATGCTACATTAAATATGCCTGATAACAGTATAGAGCGGGTACAATTAACTTTTGCTAATTCTGCAGATACACTGGATAGCCTTGTTATTGATAAACCAAGTATTACTATTCGAGATAATAACATTGATTTAGAGAGAGTTCTTTTAAAGCAATATAATGGATCGGTGATTAAAGACTCTTTATTGCCCAAAAATGAATTTAATTTTTCAGGAAAAATTAAGCTTGAAAACTTAAATCTTTTAGATACAAGCACCCTTGTATTAAGAACAGATATAAAAGCTATCAAGCAAAAATTGGTACTACAAAGCCCCTTATATAAAGGTAATATTAGCATAGAAAATCTACAGTTTAAGGGACCTGTCTTAGTATCGGCTTCCGAAGATGACTATAAAAAACGTGGTTTAGCTTTGCCTAATTTGCTTGCTAAGGTAACTGTGTCGGATGCTAGAGTTGGGATACCCGATTTTTCTAAAAAATCTCAGATATTTCCACTTGTTCTGAATACAGAGTTAACGATAGGAGAAGATGTGTATATGTCTGGGCAAATAGTAGGTGATATTTTTGGGATTGGAACAGATTTAGAATTTAGTCCTACGCTGGTTCCTATACAAATTAAAGGTAAAAGCAATGCTATAAGTTTAACGAACGGAATATATTTTACTGAAGGAAGTCTAAGCATAATTAATAGAAATTTTGAACTATTAAATGCCTTTCAGCAACAAATGTATAGCAGACAAGCAATCGAAGATATTTTGGATAATAAAATAGAATTTTTAAATGCTTTGGAAGATCAAGGGTATTTAGCGCCTAATTTGTCATTAAGAGCTTTAACGGTTATTGATAATAATCTTCCAGCAACGTCGAATGAGACGGCAAGATATACGCATGTCGTGATGAGTATTAACGATAATTTGTTGACATTAAAAGATATAACTTTTGATGTATTTGATTCTGAGTTTGAACGTGCGAATAGCGCATCAGATTTACAGTATAGAAAACAGTATAAAATTAGTACCGATGGATCTGAGTCTGAATTACGATCTAAAGAAGAAGTAGCTCAGTTATTTGAAGAGTTATT
>JBILGQ010000018.1:0-9112 GCA_044350955.1 Candidatus Marinamargulisbacteria bacterium
AGTAAATATGTTAGGCGTCGGTCTACACTCTTACGGATTTATGGAACAAGCATTTTTTTGGTTAGCCGCCTATAGTCTTTCTCAAATAACCATTATGGCAATAGCAGCAATAAAACTTAGGTAAATACCTCTATCCACGAATCTAGTTCACGATCTGTTAATGCAGGCTCTGCAGACTCATTTTTTATTTTAGGATAAAAAGAGGCAATAAACTCTTCAGAACTAATCGATCGAATACGCTGGGAACGCGCTTCAGACATAACCTTAGAATCTGAGCTTACTACTATAAGAGTACTTTTATTGAGAATGCTAGAACAACGCCAAGCAATATAATCATCAGCCGTTTCATCAGTAGCCGTAAATCGACTAGTCACAGCCCCTTTTTTATATTGAGAACCAAAAAGATTTAAATCGCCATATCCGTCAAAAATTAAAAGAATTTTATCATTACGTCCTTCTAAACGTTGCTGTATCCAAGCTTCTAAACGTTCTTCTTTATCAGTATCCTGCAAAGAAATACAATGGAGCTTTCCGATTAAATTATAAGCATCAATTATATAGTTCATTTTTTTACACCCTCTCAAAATAAAAACACAATAAAGCATTTTCGCAAAAAATCAACTAAGCCCTAAAAAAAAAGGAGCCAATCGGCTCCTTTTAAATTTTTAGAAATTAAGATTAATTAGACCTATTTTTTCTTAGCTAATCTATCAGCGTCTACTTTAGAAAGAATTTTAAACATGCTGTGTTTTACTTTTTCGATTGTTACCGTTGCTTTTGCAGCAGGTCTTCCATTTTTCATTATTACTAGCTCTACATCTTTATCAGCTACTTCAATTTTTTTCTTCAATTTTACGTTATAGAATTCCATTTTATTTCTCCTTACCTCACTTAAGATTAAGCGGGATCACTATTAATTATTATTTTTGAAGCTGTTCAGCTTCTGCTTTTGATAAAATTTTAAACAATTTATGAGTTTCACCATCAATAGTTACTTCAGCTTTAGCAGCTGGTCTACCATTACTCAATAATGTTACTTCAATATCAGTTTCATTAACTTCTACTGATTTTTTAAGTTTAACATTATAAAACTTCATTTTTGCCTCCTTCTTTCATTTCTTAAAGCGCACAAAATTTACTTATGTGTCCCTATATTAAATATTTTATACCAACTTTATGAACTTAAATCAATCATAAAATATCATAAATTTAGTTCAATTCAATAAATTACAACAATTTAAATCACTCAAAATATACTATAAAAAAAGAATGTATAAAAAATTACGATCTAAATAAACGACTAAAACGGCATTTAAACTGCCATTTTCTTTGAATCGTAATAGCAGATGACTCACGACTATCTATAGACTGAATACCCACCTTTTCTTGATACTGAATAAGCATAAATTTTCCGAACCCTGTAATAGTCACAATAAATGAGTTAGCCGCTGACATACAAACAAAGCGAAAAACGAATAAAAGAGCCTTAGTAACATCAGGTTCTGAAAGCGGGTGTTTTTCTTGTAAAAACCTTGATAAATCAGACAAGTATTTTGATTTTTTATCAGCCATACTATAAAAATTTAAATTAATTATTGCCGAAAATGTCGTTGATACAGCGACGCAGCTGACGTATTCGAACGAAAGGGGTTTATATCAATCCCACCACGCCTAGTAAATAGGCCCTGAACCGACAGGCGTTCAAAATTTGCAGTACTCATCAAATCAGAATAAATTTCTTCGATACAGCGCTCATGAAAGCCCGGATGATTAGAATATGACATTAAATAAGTTAAGACATTAGCCTCATTCAATTTAGGTCCTTTATAATAAATAATAATAGTAGCAAAATCTGGCTGCGACGTTACTGGGCATATCGATCGAAAACAATCACTGTATAGTGTTTCTTCAACACAATCTGTGCCAACATTAAGAACAGGGTCAGTTAAACGAGCAACCCGTTCGTCTAAATATAAATAGGAACTTGGAAACCCAGAAAATTGCAGCTCGTTAAATCGAAGTATTTGAATTGTTATATCTGACTGTAACACAGCCTCTAAATCACGTTTAACTTGCTGAACACACAGCGTCTCAGAGTCAAAACAAAGCGTATAATAGGTATTTAAATACAACTTTAATGACTTCGATTCAACAATATACGGCGATGTACAAGAAATAGAAAATTGCAACACTCTTGCCTGAGCTTTTCCAAAAGCATCACAAAAATAAAACTCATAGGCTGTCCAAATATCCTCTCCATAAATAGACGCTGTTATTTGTGAGACAAAACTTTCTCTAGAAATAGGCACTAAAATACTAGGTGAATATTCCTGATTATTTAAACTTTGCTTACCCAAGGGCGATTTAGACAATTCGTGCATAAATGACATAGACTGATTATAAATAAAAAAAACTAAGAATGACACAGTCTATTGCAAAACTTTGTTTAGTTAAATATCTTGTTTAACACATTAGCAAAAAGGGAAAACGTTAAACTCTACACAAAAAATTATTGAGGAAAACATTGAAACAATCAAATCAGCGAGCAAAAAATAAACTACTTGTTAAAATTTATGAGCTAAATCACATTCGTGAAATTGAAATAGATTTAAATGTAGGCAAAGACAGGGCTAAACTACGCCATATCCTTGAACATGAACATCATCGTTTAAGAAAGCGTGATATCGATCGTTATCACGAATTACTCAATAAAAACTAAGTTAGAATTTCAAGACCCGATTCTGTCATAACAACGGTATGTTCCCACTGCGCCGACAATTTTTTATCGACAGTTTCTGCTGTCCATTTATCACTTAATATTCTACAACCTTTTTTACCTTCATTTATCATCGGTTCTATTGTAAACACCATTCCCGGAGCACAAATCATGTCTTTTTCACGCCGTTTATAATGATACACAAATGGCTCTGCATGAAAAGTTTTGCCTATGCCATGGCCACCAAACATTTCTACGACCGAAAAATCATGGGCATGGGCCACACGAGAAATTTCATCGCCAATAATATTCATAGGATCAAAAGGCTTCAAAGCTGCTATAGCCGAATCAAGACACTGTTTCGAGACAGTAATCAATTCCTTAGCTTTATCCGACACCTGCCCCACTTCATACATGCAACAGGAATCGCCATAATAACCATTAATAATACAAGTAATATCCACATTAATAATATCGCCCTCTTTCAACACCCGTTCAGAGGGAATCCCATGACAAACAACCTCATTAATAGAAGTACATATACTTTTAGGAAATCCTTTATAATTTAAGGGAGCAGGAATAGCGCCACGTTTTGTAGTTTGATCATACACCCAAGCATCAATTTCATTTGTACTAATACCCGGTTTAATAATCGTATTCAATTCTTCTAATAATGTCTTAGTTAATGCCCCACTTACCTTAACCCCCTGAATATCGCGTTCAGATAAAATTAGCTCTCTACCAGGTATAGGATACCCTTTCTGAGCAAAATAACGTAATTTTTCATCAAATTCATAATGGCATTTTTTATACTTACTTTCACTACCACACCAACACGAGTCATTTCGGCTTAACTTAATCATGAGGTGTATAATAAATCAAATGAATTAAATAAAGAAGATAGGTCAACAGCAATACAGCCAATAACTGATGCCCTAATGCGAGAACCGTATTAACTTGACTTAATAAAGTAAGAATACCCAAAATAAACTGACACAATACAAAGCCAAAAAGCAAGGTAGCTACTAATTTAATTTTCTTCGGTAAATCAGAACGACTAACCGCAAAATAAGTAAGCAAAATCATGATAACTACAGCTATAGCAAAATGCCGATGAATAAACTGAACCATAAATGGGTTATGCAACATATCTTGCATAAAAGATCCCATGATAAATAATGATTTAGGAATCCAAACATCACCCATTTTAGGATAAGTATTGTATAAAAAACCGGCCTTTAAACCTGCAGTAAATGCGCCGTACAACAATTGAAATGCTAAGCTAAGAATCGATGCAACACTCAAACTTTTAATCAGTAAATATCCCTTACGAGACTCTTTAATACGCAAAGACAACAAAGTCCATAGTATATAAGACAATAATAAAAGCGCTAAAAATAAATGCGCTGCCAATCGAAAATGACTAACAGAAGGCCTATCAACCAAGCCGCTTTTAACCATGTACCAACCCATAAAACCTTGGGCTAAAACTAAAACAATCATTACTAAAGTTTGTCGTTTTAAATATGAATTAAGCTTACCCCTAATCAAAAAATATAAAAAAGGCACAATAATACTTAAACCAATTAATCGGCCTAAAATACGATGCAAATACTCCCAAAAAAATATTTCTTTAAAACCAGATAAATTCATAGATGAATTTTCGATCTTATATTGCGGAAACTGTTGATATTGCTCAAAAAGCCCTTGCCATTCTTGATGAGAAAGAGGTGGCAAAACACCCATCACCGGCCGCCACTCAACAATCGACAAACCTGATCCTGTTAAGCGCGTAATAGCTCCGACACCAATAATTAATACAATCAGAACTAATACCGTTTTAAGCCAAGTTGTTATAGCAGTTGAAACCATACGCAAAGTATACCCGAAAAATTTTAAGCTAGACAGTCTAGTTTGATCGCAATACTATAGAGTTAAGATGAAAAATAGTTTATTTTTTTTAATCAAACGAAGCCTTGTATTTATACTCTACTTACTGATACATACTGCTATAATTGCTTATACAATAGATAGCAACAATCCCTATTATATCCATTTACCTGATGATGGAACGCGAGAAATGGCCACATCCGCGGATGCTTTTCGAGAACAATATCTAAAAAGCGTTGATTATACATTCAACTCCGCTACCCCAGGATTTATCAGAAAAACAGTAACAAACACGCGTGCGTATAATCACCCTGAAGGAAAACACATCGTTGTAGCCGACTATACTTATAGATGGATAGACTTAGGAACACCGATGGAAACTGGAAACCCCTTAGATCTTGTAGTTGATGGGGGCAACAAAGCTTTTTTTACCGTACAAATGGACAAAAACATTTTAGCATATACAAGAGATGGTCGATTTAGAGTCGATTTTGAAAATCGTTTAGTAACACTATCCGGAAACTATCCTGTATTAGGAAAAAACGGCATAATCACCATAGAAAATCAAAGAGACATCGAGTTCACGGCAAGTGGCGGTGTTTATGTAGACGGAAACTTAGTAGATTACTTAGTTATTACCGTTTTCGAAAATTTTGAAGATATGAACAGATATTTACATAATTTAAATGGTTCATTTTTTACTCTTACTAAACAAGTACCTGTATTAGAAGGCCCAGAACATTACAAAGTCTATCAATATCAGATCAAACAATCGAATGCCTTTCAGTCACACGAATCTTGGATGATACAAAGAGCACACCAAGGCACTGTTAATTCAGCCTTTAAATTAATAGAAATGAACCAGTTATTCTACAATTCTCAAAATAACTAAGTGTTAAATCGTTGTACAGAGAAATTACCTAAAACATCTTCTTTCACATAAGAACAATTATCAATCCAATCACCTGAATTATAAAACTCTATGCCACTAGCAATAAACTGTTTAGCTTGATGTGTATGAGCATAAATAACGCCATCTACACCTTTCTTTTTTGCATAACATTTTAATCGCCAATTAAACAAAAAAATAAATAAGGCTGTTCGTTTAATGGCTAATTTCACAAAACGTGACACACTTTTTCGAGAACTTGATTTTTGCTTACGAAAATACAATAACGATTCATAAAAATAAGTGCCAAAATGGGCAATAATCCCACTTTTAAGCGTATTAAATAAATCTAATCGATGGCCATGAAACACTAAATAACGTTTGCCGTTTAACCCAGTATAAACAGTCTCTTCCTGAGCTTGAATAGCAGGAAAATAAGCAAGAACATCAGATTTTTGATCATGATTCCCAAAACAAAATATTACTGTCACACCAGATTCTTGCAGAGCATTCAGTTGCTTAATAACAGCCAATACATCCTCAGACACACGCTTTGGATTCTTTAATAACCATTTATCTAAAATATCGCCATTCAAAAATAAATTTTTACAAGAGATCTCTGTTAAAAAGTGCGACAAAGCCTGTACTTGTGTGCCCAAAGACCCTAAATGAAAATCAGAAATCCATATCGACTCAGCTTTGATCATGGTAACTGTGAAAGCGCTTGAAAAAGTCTCTCTGTTAACGGCCGAAGAATAAGCGACTTATCATAAATACTATGATTTTCTAAAAAAAACGAAGTAGCCGAAAAACGCAAATAATCAGGAAACTGCGTTGTATTTACGTTTAAACCAATCCCCA
Source organism: Candidatus Marinamargulisbacteria bacterium (assembly GCA_044350955.1). GTDB lineage: Bacteria > Margulisbacteria > Marinamargulisbacteria > JBILGQ01. Next base: position 6,357 of record JBILGQ010000018.1, read on the forward strand.
CAATAAGCCACTGTCGGTCTTTATGAATTAACATCTCGATTAAAATCCCAGCACATTTTTTTTTATTTAATAACAAGTCATTGGGCCATTCTTTTTCTAAATTTATCTTATAAACATCGGTAACAGTGTCTGAAAGTGCTTTGGCAGTTCGTGTTAACAAAGTATCGTTATTCAGTTCTTTAGCTGGTTGCGGAAAAGCGAAGCTATATAGCAACTGACTCCCAGGTTCAGAAAACCAAGTGCGTCCCCTAGTTCCCCTACCCATAACTTGATGATCGGCAGTCACAACAAAAGGCCGACTTACAGATCCTTCTCGTATCTGATCTTTAACGGTATCATTCGTCGAATTTAAACTAGAATAATGATAATAATCGATGTCTAAATTATGCACCAACGTCGCTTAATTCAGGTTTTAAATCAGGTTCAAGAGACCCTAAACCCAATTCTTGAAGCAAAGCATGATCGTCTTCAAATTGTGGGTTCTGAGTAGTGAGTAATTTTTCACCAGTAAAAATAGAATTAGCTCCGGCCAAAAATGCCATAGCCTGAGCTTCTTTAGCCAGTGTCAAACGACCGGCACTTAATCGAATTTTAGCTTTAGGTAATAAAATTCTTGCAATCGCAATCATTCGAATCCAAATAAACGACGAAATTTGTTCTTGATCTTGTAATGGTGTCCCTTTGACAGGCACCAAAGTATTAATTGGCACCGATTCGGGCTGAGGGTTAAGATTCGCAATTTGATGAATAAACTTAATTCTATCGTCATCTGTTTCACCCAAACCAATAATTCCTCCACAGCAAACCGAAATACCGGCATCAGATACATGTTTTATGGTATCTAAACGCTCTTGATAAGTGCGGGTATGAATAATTTCGGCATAATGCTCTTCAGAAGTATCCAAATTATGATTATAAGCCGTTAAACCCGCTTCTTTTAAGCGCTTAGCCTGATCAGCAGTTAACATACCCAAAGTACAACAGGCTTCTAAGCCAAGTTTCTTAACACCAGTAACCATGTCTAAAATAGAATCAAATTCCTGATTATCCTTAACTTCTCTCCAAGCCGCCCCCATACAAAAACGGGTAGAGCCATTCTCTTTGGCCTTCTTAGCGTCGGCTAAAACAGCTTCAACACTTAACAATTTTTGCCTCTCGACATCAGTCTGATAGCGCGCAGCTTGCGGGCAATACGAACAATCCTCAGAACAGCCCCCAGTTTTAACCGATAACAAAGTACATAACTGCACTTTATCGTGCGAATGATTCGCTCTATGAACGCTAGCCGCCTCAAAAACCAAGTCTAACAAGGGTTTCGAGTATAACTCTTTTATATAGTCGATAGAAACTGTCATAAGCCAAAAGTTTAAAAGAAAGGTGGGGGCATAGCAAGGGCTAATTGATTCATGTTGCTAATGGGTAACTATCCACTGGGACCACTAACTGGCCCCCTGCGACAGTCCCATGTTTAACGTCATGCTGCGCGAAGTCATCGTCATGCTGCGCGAAGTCATCGTCATGCTGCGCGAAGTCGCAGCATCCAGCGTTTGTGAGTTAAATTTTCTGGCGGTAGATTACAAGCACAAACAAATCTGGATTCTGCGACTTCGCGCAGAATGACAATGACTTTGCGCTCAAAGGGTGCCGGGGCAAAAGAGCCACCCAAAAAAAGTGACAAAATCCCTCTCGGTCTTCCTTCAATAAAGAAAAATGTCGTGTTAAGCACAAAAACCACATGTATATCCTGCAAAAAAGACGAACAAATCTTAGCGAGGGGCGTTACCGCCTCGCTAGGGCATTACGCCCCTTCAGGGCTTTGATAAGTCTCTTGAACTTAAAAAATACTAGATCTCACTGGAGCAGATGCTATCGAATAGAATAGCTATGGCTCGGTCGCGAAATACCCAATCTAATTAATTTTAGCCCTGCTTATTCTATTACCATAGAACTGCGCTGTGCTAGAAATAGCTTATCCCGGGCATTTAGCGACGTCGCTGATTTTAAAGTTTGACCGTTTTGCAACAGTCTCTGTATCTAAAACTTTGTATCCAGATAGCCCACTCATACTTACTAATGCCTATTTTTCATCAGAATCAGCACCGCCGCCACCTTTGTTATCGCTATAATTACTATCAGAATGCATTACAAAAGGTGCCACTACAGCAACAGGCGTTTGTTCAGCAACAGCGACAGGAACAGGTACATGCACATTCAAATTATTAGTATTAGTTTCATATCGTCTGGCCATATTTCGTTTTCTACAATAAAAAGCAGTTAATCCAATACCTAAGCCTAAACCGAGAAGTGAAGCCAACACTGCAATAACGATATACAAAGTATCATCTGAATTGCTATCAGGTAACATTGTTGTAGTGCTTTGTATAACATCTATTACTTCTGATGTTTCTGCTTCAGTTTCTGTTGTTTGGTGTTCTGGTAATGAACTTGTTTGCTCGGCTAGTAGAGTCGAAGAACTGGTACTTACGCTCGTTGATGACGTACTGCTACTCATTATTGTTGTAGGATTTATAGTCTTTGATAACGTACTGCTACTACTTGTTGTGGTTGGACTACTTGTTGTGGTTGCGGCACTTGTGCTCGTTGAGGGACTCGCACTGATACTACTTGTTGTGGTTGCAGCACTTGTGCTCGTTGATGGACTCGTACTGCTACTACTTGTTGTGGTGGGACTACTTGTTGTGGTTGCGGCACTTGTGCTCGTTGATGGACTCGTACTGCTACTACTTGTTGTGGTG
>JBILGQ010000001.1:0-27240 GCA_044350955.1 Candidatus Marinamargulisbacteria bacterium
GTGCTGATGCGGCACTAGGTGCATAGGTATACACGTTAGGAAGCCAACCATGTAGCGGAAAAAACGCCATTTTTACGAAGATGCCAACTAGAATAAAACTGAATCCTGCTAGTATGGCTTTAGATTCTAGCATCAGAGGAATGATGCTTTGAATATCATTAATATTTAAAGTACCTGTTTTTATAAAGATATACCCGACTCCTAATAAATAAAAGCAGGCTCCGATAGAACCCATAATTAGATAATTAAATGTCGATAAATAAGCTCTTTTACCGCCTCCTATGGCCAATAGGCCATAGCCAGTTAAGGCGGCTATTTCTAGCAATACATAAACATTAAACGCATCACCAGTAATCGTAATACCCAATAATCCGGCAGCAAAGAGAGTAAACAAGGTATAAAAACCAGGCATTTTAGTAGGGAGTTCTTTTTCGATACTGGCTTTTGAATAGATTGCAACTAAGAATGCTACGAGTGCAATCATCAATAAAACGATAGCGTTTAAATGATCAACTACGTATTCTATGCCATATGGAGGCATCCAGTTGCCTAGTTTATATTGCTGTGGTCCATAGTTTATGACTTGTCGTAATAAATAAAACGAAGATAAGGCAGTAAAAAATAAGCCTATTACGCTTATAAACCACGATAATCGTCTATGAATTAAGCCCAATAAAAAGCCTGTTAACGCTGTGAATAAAGGGATGATAACGATTAATATCGGAAGCTGTTCACTAATCCTTATCATGGCATTTCTCCAAAATTTCATCTTCGTCTAAAGTGCCGTATTCTTCGTACAAGCGCTGAATAAGGGCTAAGCCCACACCTAAAGTTGCTACTCCAACAACGATAGCAGTAAGCATTAATATCTGTGTTAGAGGGTTTGCGTAATCAGCTGCAATAACGGCATGTCCTACTTGTTGTATAGTAGCATGGGTATCATGAGTATTATGTTCTGCGTGATGTATTAATACCGGCACAGTAGCGCCTTTTTTAGCCCCCATAGAAATATAAAATAAAATAATACCCGTTTGAAAAATAGCCATGGCTATCAATTTTTTAATCAGATTTTTTAAAGCTAACATGCCCCAAAGACCAATCATCATAATAACGACAACCACTATATAGTTATAATACGAAAAAATAAGTTCTTTCATTATAAACCCTGATCAAATTTGCCGTCTGTGGCTAAACTAAGATAAATACCATACATGGCAGCCATAACCGTTAAAGCAACGCCCGTTTCTACCCCTAACATGGCATGTGATCTAGCCATGATGGCATCGGTATAGGGTAAAACTTTATGTAAAACGCCATAATCCAAGAAATTACCACCTAGAAATAAACAGAGTAAACCTATGCCTGAATAAATCAGAACTCCAAAGGCCGAAAAGGCCAACATTTTTTTTTCGTTTAAATAAGATAAGGCAGTTTGAACATCGAATGACATAGATAATAAGATAATAGACGCTCCTAAAATTACCCCAGCCTGAAAGCCTCCGCCAGGGCTATGATGCCCGTGCGCTAGCACATATAAAGCGAATAATTGCATAAACGGCACCATGATTCGGGTGCAAACTTTTAAAATTAGGCTGTCGTAAGCTACAAAGTTAACTCGTTTTTTAGATGCTTTAGTCTCTTCTTTACTACGACGTAAAATCGAATAAATGGCAATACAAGCCACAAACACTACGCACGTTTCGAACATCGTATCAAAGCCTCTGTAATCAGCTAATACAGTTGTTACTATATTAGGGACACCCGTATCTTCTAGGGCATGAGTAATATAATAGGCGCCTACGTAGGTGTTTACCGGAGAGTCTAAATTTCCCCATTTCGGAAAATCTGTAATGACTGCTATAAGGGCTAAGCCCATAATGCTGACAACAATGCTTGTCAGTGATTTTACAAATAAATCTTTCTTTGTATAGTTACTTATACGTGTGGTTCGATAGATTGTTGCGATAAAAAATACTGTGCTTACACCAGCGCCAACCGCTGCTTCGGTAAATGCAACATCGGCAGCTCCCATTGCGTTCCAAACTATACACATTAAAAAACTGTAAGCACCAAACACGATGGCTGACGCCATTACATCACGAATGCTTAGTGAGACAACGGCGCAAATCAATGCTAAAGTGAGGGCTACGGCATTGTATTCCCAAATCATGATTCGTTTCCTTCTGTCATTTTATTGTCTGTCATTTTATTCTCTGGCATTTTATTACTGGCTTTCTTTTTTCTTAACGCTTTCATTTTATTCCATTGTTCGGCACCGGTTTCGTAGCCTGCATCAATAAAGGCATGACAAGACGTAGGGCTGCTAATAAATATAAAAACAACGATAGATATAATTTTAAGAAAAACCAAAAGAGAGGCTCCAGAATAATGTCCTTCATGAAATGTATATAGGCCGCAGGCAAATAATATTAAAACGGTAGACAAGGTGTCGCCTTTACCGGCTGCATGAGAACGTGTGTAAAAATCTGGTAATCGAAGCATGCCAACTGCTGTGCCTAAAAAGAAAAATAATCCTAAAATAATTAATAGTATGACGATTAAATTCATGTTGTTTGTTCCACAATTTTTTTGTTCTTAGGGGTTAGACTGCGTTTGTGTTGATAGAATTTAGCTGCTGCTATAGACGTTATAAAATTTAACATGCCATAAGCGATGGCTATATCAACAAACATATCTAGTCGCTCAAAAACGATTCCTAAAAAAATAATCAGTATGATTGATTTAGTGCCAATAATATTTACGCAAATCAAACGATCTAAAGCCGTAGGCCCTTTAATGATACGTATAAATACTAGTCCTATTAAGACTAATAATATGATTCCAAAAAATACAAATACATTTTCCATTGTATTATGCCCAAGTCCCAAAAATGTCACTTACTTTTTTTTCCATCGATCCGTCACAACCTTGTGCTGTTTCATCGGTTAAAGCGTGAATGAGTAATTCATCTCCCTCAATTTTTACAGTAACTGTACCAGGGGTCAAAGTTATAGAGGTGGCGTAAAGAAATTTGGGTAAGTCGTGTTTCAAATTGGTTTTAATGCGTATAAGTTGGGGGTTAATGACTTCGTGAATATTTGGATGAAAACACACTTTTAGAACATGGATGTTCGATTTGACGATTTCTTTTAAAAGCCATGCTGAATAGGGTAAGAATTTTGCGAATTCTTTGAAGCGAGTTGCTGTGCTTTTTTTGTTATCTGGTATGAAGGTGTTGCCAGACCATAGGGTAATAATTAGTACTGAAATCAGCCCTAAAGACAGGTGAAATAGGTCAGTTTTTCCGGATAGTAAAAACCAAAGAATGAATAGTAAGTAAAACGATAGTAAAAATCTCACGTGTTTCTCCTTAAGATAAGCGATCAGTTTAATTTTTTAGATTTATAGTGTCAATAATTAAATTCGAATTTAATTCGACTATAAAGGTTTAATTTTTCCTATTAAGAAATCGTGAAAAATAGCGTAGAATAGAGCTCGTTATGGCATTATCAAAACAAGATTTAGAGACTATTAAAGCTTTATTGAATAGAGAGGCTAGCATCGTAGAACATCATGTTTTTGATACGATGTGGTCTGAACATTGCTCTTATAAAAGTAGTAAACGTGTTTTGAAATTATTGCCTACTAAAGCGAAGTCAGTAGCCTTAGGCATTGGGGAAGACGCCGGTATTGTGCGATTTACCGCGCATGAGGGTAAGCAATATTGCATTGTTATGTCTCATGAATCTCATAATCATCCGTCTCAAATATTACCTATTGAGGGTGCGGCTACTGGTGTTGGCGGTTGTGTTCGTGATGTGTATTGTATGGGGGCTGATGTTATTGGTGTATTAAATTCACTGCATTTTGGAATTAGTGATGACAGCCAGTCGCTTGTAGATGAGATCGCTGAGAATGTTGTTTTGGGAATAGCCGATTATGGCAATGCGTTGGGGGTTCCTGTATTAGGTGGCGAAACTTTGTATCATAAAAGTTACAACGATAATTGCTTGGTAAACGTTGCTGCTTTAGGGTTAATTACTGAAGATCAGATTATTCATTCTTATGTGCCAAAGCAGGCTAAAACTGAGCCTTACGATATTATTTTGATAGGGAAATCGACTGATGCTACGGGTTTTGGTGGCGCTAGTTTTTCGTCTGCAACATTAGATAATGACGACGATGTATCGAATATTGGTGCTGTGCAAGTTCATGATCCTTTTATGAAACGGGTTATTGTTGAAGGAATTAAAAAATGTTTGTCTGTAGTTGCTGAACAAAATGTGATTATTGGATTTAAAGATTTAGGCGCTGGTGGTATTTCTTGTGCAGGGTCTGAAATTGCAGTGGGTGGCGGATTTGGGGTTCGATTGGATCTTGATAAAGTGAATGTGGCTTTTAATAATTTGCCCGCTGAAGTCATTGCTTGTTCTGAAACACAAGAGCGTTTTTGTATGGCTGTTCCTAGATATTTTTCGCAAACCGTGTGTGATATTTTTAACAAAGAGTATCAATTGCCGCTTTTATATCCTCAAGCAGGTGCTGTTGTTATTGGGGAAGTAACCCAGGAGCAAACGTTTATTATGACTCATAAAGGGGCTGTGGTATGCGATTTACCGGTTCAATGTATTACAACAGAAGTTAGGGCGCATCGTGAGTCTAAAGAAAAAATCAAAGTGACGCCGGGTTCTAGCATTTCTTTGAAAGATGGAATTGATTTAAAGTTTGTTTTAGAAAAAGTTATTTCTCAAAAAATGGGAGCTTCAAAACGGCATATCTATCGTCATTTTGACAATGCGGTTAGGGGAGCTACTGTTGTTTATCCAGGTGAAGCGGATGCAGTTGTTATTAAACCACTTAAAGGGTCTCCTGTAGGTTTAGTCGTTACTATGGACAGTAATTTGTATGGCGAAGCTGATCCCTATGTGGCTGGAGCAGGCGCTGTCGCAGAATCGATTCGAAATGTTGTAGCACTGGGAGCGAAGCCATTGGCTTTAACCGATTGTTTGAATTATGGAAATCCCGAAAAACCGTCTGTTTTTTATGATTTTGAACAAGGTGTATTGGGCATTAAAGACGCTGCTGAACAATTAAGTATGGATGAAGGCGATCCGGTTCCGATTATTTCTGGAAATGTTAGCTTTTATAATGAGTCTAAACATGGAAATGCTGTAACGCCGTCGCCTGTTATTTGTTGTATAGGCCGAGTTGATGATGTGTCGACTGTTAAAACAGCGCAATGTTTTGAAGTGGGATTAGAGCTGTTTTTAATCGGAAAGCGTTACCCTGAATTTGCCGGAACAGCCGTACAGCCTTATATTAAAGAGATTGACTTACTTGCTCCGCAAGTACGTTTTGAAGACGAATTATTGCAAAATAAAGCTATTTTATCGCTTTACGAAAAAAAATTAGTACATAGCTGCCATGATATTTCTGTGGGTGGACTTTGGCAAACTTTGCTAGAAATGTGTTTGGGTGAGCGTGGGATTTTCCGTTGTGGAATTACTTTTGATGGTACACAAATTGACAGTGATTTATTTGTTCAATTATGTTCTGAGAACGGTGGTTTTGTTGTTGCCACTGATGACGCATCGAAAACACGTGAAAGTCTTAGCAGAGCCGGAGTTCATTATTATCACATTGCTACAACTACTGAAGTTCGAGAATTTCATATTAATTCTCACACAGAGGCTATCGTATTTAATTTGACAGATTTAGAAAAATCTTGGAATCAGACCAATAGCTAGACTATGTCTATTCGTTTAGAGTCAGATATTCAGTCCCTTAGAGGCGTGGGGTCGAAATTATCTAAATCTTTAAATCGTTTAAATTTATATACCGTAAAAGATTGTTTGTATTTTTTTCCGAGAGAATACGACGATAGACGTCATTTGCCGCTTATCAAAGAGCTGAATACAGGAGATATTACGAGTATTGTTGCTTCTGTGGTATCTGTACAGGAAAAAAAAATTCGAAAAGGGCTAAGTATACTTGAGGCTGTGTTACAAGATTCTAGTGGCCGAATAATGGCTACTTGGTTTAATCAATCTTTTTTATTACCTGTATTGCAACCTGGAGTGAAATTAATTATAAAAGGAAAAGTCGAATCTAATTTGTTTTATCAAACAAGTAAATTTCAGGTGCTTAATACAGAAATTTTGAAATCACAAAAAGAAATAAACGAAAATTTAGGTGTTGTAATGCCTGTTTATGCATTAACTGCAGGTGTTTATCAAAGTCAAATGAGACAGGTTATTAAGCAAAGTATTGCCGATGGTTTGTCGTTGGTAAAAGAAGGAATTCCTGATTATTTGTTAGTAAAACTCAATTTAATGCCTGTTAGAACAGCTTTGTATCAGTTGCATTTTCCTCAATCTGTAGACGATTATAAACGGGCACGAAGTAGACTGGTTTTTGAAGAGTTTTTCTTATATCAATGTCGACTTGAAAGACAAAGACTTTCTCATAAAAAAAACGTATATTCAACCCCGCTTGCCTATACAGGGTCTTATGTACAACCTTATTTAGATAGTTTGGGCTATGAATTAACCCAGGCTCAAAAAAGAGTTATTGAAGAAATAATGGCTGATTTGTCCAAAGAATCAAGCATGAATCGACTGCTACAGGGAGATGTCGGTGCCGGTAAAACCAATGTTGCTATGATCTGTATGCTTATTGCTTTAGAGTCAGATAAATCGGCTGTATTGATGGCTCCTACAGAAATTTTGGCTACCCAACATTATATAAAAGCCAAAAAATTTTTAGAGTCCATGCAAATTCCTTGTATATTATTGAAAAGTAAAATGAAAAAAAGTGACAAAGAGTTGGCTATGCAAACTATTCAAAATAACAGGGCTACTTTTATTGTAGGTACACATGCTTTGATACAAGAGCAGGTTAGTTTTAATAATTGTGGGATTGTTGTTATTGATGAACAGCATCGTTTTGGTGTGATGCAACGAGCGTTATTGCAAAAAAAGGGTAACAGTCCACATTGTCTATTTATGACTGCGACACCTATTCCTAGATCATTTATGCTAACAGCTTACGGAGATTTAGATAAATCGATTATCGATGAATTACCTCCCGGAAGAAAACCTGTAAAAACTGAAACAGTTACAGAAGAATTTTTGGGTCAGGTTTATATGGCCTGTGTTAGACGATTGCTAAATAAAGAACAATTGTATGTTGTGTATCCCTTGGTCGAAGAATCTGAAAAACTAGACTTAAAATCGGCAATTGAGGGTTTTGAGACTCTTTGTCGTGTATTTTCGGAATTTAAAGTGGGTCTTTTGCATGGCAAAATGCATACTAAAGATAAGCAGGAAATAATGGATGCGTTTAAAGTTGGTGAGATTGATATTTTGGTATCGACTACTGTTATTGAAGTAGGGGTCGATGTTCCGAACGCCTCGATGATGATTGTTCAGCATGCTGATCGTTTTGGCTTATCTCAGTTGCATCAATTAAGAGGGCGTGTAGGGCGTGGAGGTCAACAGGCTATTTGTTATTTAATCAGTGACAATAAGGGCGAAGTTGCTAAACAGAGGCTTAAGGCTATGACGGATACTACGGACGGATTTAAAATTGCTGAGATTGATTTAATGATTCGAGGACCTGGGGATGTTTTGGGGACGAAGCAATCTGGGTTACCAAATTTTAATATTTCTGATTTAATTAAAGATGAGAAAATATTGATTTTGGCTCGAAAAATAGCTAGTGAACTGTTGAAGGAAGATCCGGATTTGCAATTCGAGAAAAACAGTTGTTTGGCAAGGCAATTGTCTGAAAATAAAGAGCTGTATATAGGGGAGTATTTAAATTGAGAATTATCGGTGGTAAATATAGAGGCTTTCGTTTGGAATTTTCGATTTCAGATGAGTTACGACCTACTAAAGATCGTGTTAAAGAGGCTTTGTTTAGTATTTTGTTTGATAAAGTCATTGGTGCTACTTGTTTAGATTTATTTGCTGGCTCTGGATCTTTGGGCCTTGAAGCTTTGTCTCGTGAAGCTGAGCTGGTTGATTTTGTGGATACTGATTGCAGGGTCTTAAGAAAAAACCTCGAGAAATTGAAGTTAGATTCTAGGGATGGAGTTTATTGTCAGAGTTTTGATAAATTTTTAAAAAGATCAAGCAAAAAGTATGATATTATATTTTTAGATCCCCCTTGGGCACATCTTAATTATTTTGAGGAAGCTTTGAAGCTGATTTTTGACTGTGATTTACTGAAAACCACAGGAATTATCGTGTGTGAACATCCAAAAAATTTTAAGATATCTGTTGATAAACAGAAAGACAGTAGATCTTTTGGTAGAAGCGTATTAACATTAATAAAGCATGACTAGAAAAGCTATTTATCCAGGTTCTTTTGATCCCATTACTAATGGTCATATTGATATAGTAAATCGAGCTACAGAGATTTTTGATGAAGTAACAATAGTAGTTTTTGATAATCCTAATAAAACAACTCTTTTTAGCTTTGAAGAAAGACGAAAATTGATTAGTGAACAATTTTGTCATCTTGCTAATGTAACGGTCGATGTTTATCGCGGTTTGCTTGTTGATTATGCAAAGCAAAAGTCTATTTTTACTATTATTCGAGGGTTAAGAGCGTTGTCTGATTTTGATTACGAACTTCAATTTTCCTTAACTAACAGAAAATTAGCGTCGGAAGTTGATACTATTTTTTTTATGACTGATGAAAAATATTCATATTTAAGTTCTAGTTTAGTCAGGCAGTTGGTACAATTTAAGGGAGATGTCTCTGCATTTGTGCCCGTTCATGTCAATAATGCGTTAAGGAGTAAATTTAATGAGTAAGATATTAGGTATTATTGATGCATTAGAGGCCACTATATTTGAGGCAAAAAAAGTACCCTTTTCTAACAAAGTAATTTTAAATGAAGATGAATTATTTCTTTTGATTGATAAATTACGAAGTGTTTTAAAAACAGAAATCTTACAAGAGCCTTTACAGCCCTTTCTTGCGGTTAGCAAAAACTCTCAAGAATCCGATGAAATACAACTAAATGAGGAAAATGAAAAGAATGAAAAAATTAAAAATGGTGCGGATGAATATGCCGACTTTGTTTTAAGTAATTTGCAATTAGCTATTATAAAGATGAGAAAAGATCTGATTAAACTAGAAAGTAATATTGAAAATGGACGAGAAGTATTAGATAACAGAAAAAAACAACATAGGGAGATTGTATGACAAAACGACAGGATGGTCGCTTGACGACACAAGCGAGACCTTTAAAAGTCACAAGGGCATTTACGAAATATGCACCAGGATCGGTATTAATTGAATACGGAGATACAAAGGTATTGTGTACAGCTATGATTGAAAACTCTGTTCCTCGATTTTTAAAAGATCAAGGGCGTGGATGGCTCACTGCTGAATATTCTATGTTACCAGGTTCATCAGCTGAAAGAATTAGACGTGATATTAATAAAGGGTCTTTGTCAGGGCGATCAAGTGAAATACAACGGCTGATTGGGCGATCGTTACGCATGGCTTTAGATTTTGATAAATTGGGCGAGCGAACTATCTATATTGATGCGGACGTTATTCAAGCGGATGGCGGAACTCGAACTGCTTCTGTGACTGGGGGTATGATAGCTCTTGCCGATGCGGTTCAGTATTTATTAGATCGAAATGAAATTAGTGAAAATCCCATAAAAGAGTGGGTTGCTGCCATTAGTGTTGGCGTTGAAAATGGGATGCCTATTACAGATTTGTGTTATTTAGAAGATTCAAATGCCGATTTGGATATGAATGTTATTATGACTGAAAGTGGAAAGATAATTGAACTTCAGGGAACAGCAGAGAAAGAGCCATTTGAGAAAGCGGTGTTAGATGAATTGTTAGAAATGGCAAAAAATTCTATTCAGCAAATTATTTCTCATGTCAAAAAAGATTGATTTAAATGGCATAAAAATTACTCAGAAGCATTACGATACCATTGTTAAGCAGGGATTTGATAACTTGCCTAAGGAAAGTGGTGGCTTTGTTGGGGGTGATGCTGATGGGTTTATTAAGGGCATATTGCCTATACACAATCAATATTTATTTGATAAAACAGCTACTTTCGGAGTGACTTCTGAAGATTTTCAAAGAGCGTATGCATTTTTTGAAAAAAATAATCTTAGTTATTATTGTGTTTATCATACACATCCTGATGGAGTAGCTTTTCCGTCCCAGGCTGATATTAATACAGGCCAACGATATCATTTAATAATTTGCTATGCCAACAAACTGAAACCAGAAATGGCGGCGTTTAAAATTATCAATAATACGCCTATTCAAATACCTGTCACAGTTGTCGCTAATCCGAAAGGGTCGGTTTCGACTAAAGATTTAAAAGCGACTAAAAATCCAGCTCAGAGTTTAATTATCAATGATGAGAGGGATTTACTAAATCAACGAATAGCGAATATCATTAGAAATGAACCGAATAACTATGAACGTTTGAGTCCAAAAGATAATAGCGGCTCAGATTTTAGTACTTTTGCTTAATGCTTAAGGCCTTATTTGTCCGTCACCAGTTACGATATATTTGTAAGTAGTAAGTTCATTGATTCCCATAGGGCCCCGGGCATGTAGTTTTTGTGTTGAAATTCCAATTTCAGCGCCAAATCCAAATTCACCTCCATCGGCAAATCGTGTTGAGGCATTTGTAAATACGGTTGAGGCATCTACCGATTGAACAAAAGTTTCTAATGCGTCTGGGTTATTGCTAATTATAGATTCAGAGTGCATCGTTCCGTGTTTAGCTATATGGTCTAGGGCCTCATTTAGTGATGATACAAGTCGTATAGATAAAATCAAATCATTGTATTCAGTATCCCAATCTAAGTCAGTAGCAGTCTTGATTCGAGTAAGAATTTGGGTTGTTTTTTCGCAACCTCTCAGCTCAACACCTTTCGTTGTTAATAGAGTGTCTAATTTTGGTAAGATAATATTAGCGATAGATTCATGTATCAAAACTGTTTCACAGGAGTTACAAACAGAAGGGCGTTGGGTTTTAGCATTATCTATAATAGCTAAGGCTTTATCTAGGTTTGCATCTTTATCAACATAAATATGGCAAACACCTGCCCCTGTTTCTATGCAAGGTACGGTTGCTGTATTTACAACATGCTGTATAAGTTGAGACGAGCCTCGTGGAATTACTAAGCTTAAATAGTCCGTCATTTGTACAAAATCTTTTACGCTATCTCGGCTGACATCTTTTAATAATTGGATGAAATTTGGGTTAAGATTTCTTGCTTCTAAGACAGCTTTGATAGTTTCTGTTATGGCGGAATTGCTATGATAAGCCGAAGCGCTGCCCCGCAATACTACGGCGTTTCCTGTTTTGATAGCAATGGCTATAGCGTCAGCGGTTACGTTGGGTCTTGCTTCATAAATCATGCCAAATACACCCAATGGTACTCTAATTTTTTTTATATGTAATCCGTTGGGTCTTGTCCATTCAGCTAGGATAGTACCTATGGGATCTTCTAAACTTACTATGTCTAATATACTTTGAGCCATTTGAGAGAGTCGTTCTTCAGTTAATAGTAAACGGTCTAATAAAGCTGAACTTAACTTGCTTTCTATGCCATTTTTTATGTCTTTTTTGTTTTCATTAATAATGAAGTTTGATTGTGTTGTTAGTGCTTTTGAAATATCTGTAAGTAGGTTGTTTTTTAGGTGAGTTGGCATTTGTTGAGGCACTAGTCGTGCATCGTAGGATAGTTTGCATTGTTCTTTTACGGTTTTCATACTAATTCTATTTTGGTGTAAATAAAGTTCCTGTCGGAAGACCATTAATAATATCTAGAATAACATTTTTTTGTCTACCATTTGCAATAATTAATTTTTTATTATGAGTTAGCAATCGTTTTGCTGCTAGTAATTTTGATTTAATTCCACCTCGTCCTTTAGCGTCTAGAGCAGCATCGGCTTGTTCAATCATATTGTCATCTACGTTATGTAAAAGGGTTATTAATTTGGCATCCGAATAATTAGTGGGATTTTTATCGTATAGCCCGTCTTGATCGGTTAATAATACGAGTAAATCAACGTCTAATAATACGGCAACAATGCTTGATAAAATGTCGTTATCACCGAATTTAATGTCTTCGGTAGATACAGTGTCATTTTCATTTATAATGGGTATCACGTTGTGGTTTAAAAGTGTATGAATCGTATTAATGACATTTTTTTGCTTTTCTGAGTCTTCTGTAATATCTTGTGTTAATAGAATTTGAGCAATTTTGATAGACTCTAATGAAAAAAATTCGTGATATTTGCTTAAAAGAGCCAGTTGCCCGATAGCCGCTGTTGCTTGTTTTTCTGGAATGTTTGTTGCTTGTATACCTAGTTCTTCCGAGCCAAATACGATGGCTCCTGATGTTACTACAATTAGATCTATATTATGATTTTTTTTTGCTGCTGCAAGTTGTGATACTAAATTTTTTAAGCTATCGATATCTATCTGATTGTTAGCTGTGCTTAATAATTTTGTGCCAATTTTGATAATGATTTTTTTCATAAATGAGACTTTGATATTAGTTCAATTAATTGATCAATATTTTTGTTTGTATACGATGAAATTGCTGTAATAGGGATGTTCTTTTGTTTAAATCCTTGAATAATTTCTTCTTCAATTTCGCTGGTAATACAATCAGATTTTGAGAGTACTATGAGTCGTTCTTTATCTAGTAGTTTGTGTTCACTTTCATTGAGTTCATTTTCTATTGTAATATAGTCTTTATAGCATTCTTCAAAGCTATTTTTTGCTTCAACTAAGTGAACAAGTAAAATTGTGCGATGTAAGTGTCTCAAAAACTGTAGGCCTAAACCTAGCCCTTTACTAGCTCCTTCAATTAAACCTGGAACATCGGCAAGGATGATTTCTTTGTTATGGGTACGTAGAGTACCTAAATTTGGTGAGAGCGTTGTAAACGGATAGTTATCGATGCGTGGGTTAGATAAGGTTAAACATTTTAATAAAGATGATTTCCCTGCATTCGGATGACCTACTAAGCCAACAGATGCGATCATGCGTAATTCTAGGCGGATTTTTTTTTCTGTTCCTGGTAAACCACTTTGCGAATAATACGGAGTTCTATTGCGAGATGTAGAAAAATGAAAGTTGCCTAGGCCGCCTTTACCGCCTTTAGCAATTAAATAGCGTTGTCCAATATCAGTTAGGTCAATAATAAGTTCATTTGATTCATTATAGACTAAAGTGCCTTTAGGTACTTCAAGGACAGTATCTTCACCTGCAGTGCCTGATTTTTTCTTAGTGTGTCCTGGTCTGCCGCTTTGGGCTTTAATGGTATGAGAGGACTGTCTTTTTAGTTCAGAAAATGAATTAATATCTGTAACGAGAATAACTATGTTTCCACCACGGCCACCATCTCCACCATCTGGGCCACCTTTCGGAATATATTTTTCTCTACGAAAACTGGTGCAACCTTCACCTCCATCTCCAGCTTTTAACTGAAGGGTGAGTGTATCAATGAATGACATTAATAGTTATTAATGAATAACAGAAACTAGTTTTTTTCCGTCTTTTATAGTTTTGAATTCTACTTTACCTTCAGATAATGCAAATAAGGTGTAATCTGAACCAATGCCTACATTTAAACCAGCAGAAACCTTTAAACCGCGTTGACGAACAAGAATGTTGCCAGCTAATACTGCTTCTCCACCGAATTTTTTTACACCAAGTCTTTGTGATGCGCTATCTCTTCCGTTTTTAGAGCTACCTTTACCTTTCTTATGTGCCATTGCTTTCTCCTATTTTCCTGATTTCAGTTTTATTTTAGTATAATTTTTTATGCATCTATCTTTTTTATAGATTTGATGCGCACAGTTGTATATCGTTGTCTGTGACCTTGTGTTTTTTTATAACCAGTTTTTCTTTTAAATTTAAAAACTCGCACTTTTTTATCTTTTTCTTCGTGTTCCAAAATATCCGCAGAAACTACATAGTTTAAATTCGGAGTTCCTATTGATATTTGATCTGTCTCTTTAACTAGTAATACGGTTTCAAAGTCTATAGTCTCTTTATCAGTGTCTATTTTTTCTACGCTGATAACATCCCCTTCTTTAACAATATATTGTTTGCCGCCAGTCTTGATAATGGCTAAATTTTCTTTTGATGACACGTTTATTCCTCCAGACTCTTGTAAATGTTAATTTAAATTATTTTAGGATATGAAAAATATCATGGGGCGCTAAAATAGTCAATAATGATTAATCTATATTGACATGAGTTTTTGACCATGATAAGATTCGAAGTTCAATTTGTGAGCTTAGAGGCTCGTAGCTCTAATGGTAGAGCGTCGGTTTCCAAAACCGAGCGTTGTCGGTTCGAATCCGGCCGGGCCTGCCATTGCTAGAAGTGATAGATATGATAAAAAAAGAAAAAGAAAAAGAAAAAGACGGTGTTAAAAAAAGACCAGTGCCAAAACAGGCTGGTTCGTATTCTACCAATCCTTCAAAGGAGTTGAAAAAAGTTACTTGGCCAAATCGGAATACATTGATAAAATCTACATTCCTGATATTGGTGCTATCACTTGTGTTAACAGTATATGTATCTACATTAGACGTAGTTTTTGAGAGATTGTTTTATTTTTTAAGATCATTAAAAGGATAGTATGTAATGCTTAGCGATAAAGACAGCGGGTTAGAAGAGATTATTGACGAAGAGGTCTCTGTTGGTTCAGAGGAAAATGAAGGTGCAGTAGAAGGCGTTTCAAATTCACCGAATCTAGAGAATGCTGCATGGTATATTGTTCAGACTTTGTCAAACAAAGAATATCGAGTGCTTACTCGTATACAGATGTTGATAGCCGAGAAAAAATACTCGGATAATTTGTTTAGAGCGTTGGTTCCAGAGCAGCAATCTATAGAAATTAAAAATAATATTCGTCATGAAAGAAAGGTTAAAATTTACCCAGGTTATGTTTTTGTTCAAATGTTGATTGAAGATGACCTTGCTTATGAAATACGAGGTATTCCCGGGGTAGCTAAGTTTATTGGAACTGGTAACAAGCCAACCCCAGTTCAGGAAGAAGAGATTCTTCGTGTATTGAGAAAGATTGGGGATACTACTAAGCAAATTGAGGTTGATTTTAGCATTGGTGAGTCTATTAAAGTTATTTCTGGTCCATTCAGAGGTTACTCTGGTACAATCTCAGAAATTAATGCCCTTAAGGCTAATATTAAAGCTAAAATATCAATTTTTGGAAGAGAAACGCCGGTTGAATTAGATTTTGACCAGGTAGAAAAGATGGAATAGGTGAGTAATGTCAGTAAAAAAGAAAAAGCAAGTTCAGGCGATAGTTAAGTTACAGATAGTTGCTGGAAAAGCAACTCCAGCTCCTCCTGTTGGTCCTGCATTGGGTCAGCATGGTGTGAATATAATGGAATTTTGTAAAGCGTATAATGAGGCCTCAAAAGAAAAGATGGGGCAAATAGTTCCTGTAGAAATTTATATATATCCAGATAGAACCTTTGATTTTAAGCTTAAAACACCACCGGTATCAGCTTTGATTCTATTAGAATTGAATTTGAAAAGCGGATCGGCGGTACCTAATACTAATAAAATAGGTAAGTTGACTAGAGAACAGTTAGAAAAAATAGCTGCTATCAAAATGGAAGATTTGAATGCATCGACTATGGATGCTGCTGTAAATATAGTGGCGGGTAGTGCTAGAAGTATGGGTGTTGAGGTAATTTAATGAAAAAATCAAAAGTATTTATTGAAAAGTCTAAGTTAGTTAATAAAGCGAATTTATATGATCCAAAAGAAGCTTTTTCTTTGTTGAAAGAAGTTGCTTACGGTAAATTTGATGAAAGTATAGAGGTTCATTATAAATTAGGAATAGATCCTAGACATGCAGATCAGCAATTAAGAGGCACTTTTTCTTTGCCTAAAGGAACTGGTAAGGATGTTAGGGTTTTAGCTATAGCTGAAGGTGTGTCTGCTGATGAGGCGAAAGAAGCTGGGGCTGATTATGTTGGTGTTGCGGAGTATTTAGAAAAAATCGAATCTGGCTGGTTTGATTTTGATGTATTGGTTACGACGCCAGATATGATGAGGCACTTAGGTAAGTTAGGTAGAGCATTAGGTTCTAAGGGTTTAATGCCAAATCCTAAGACGGGTACGGTAAGTGCAAACTTGAAAAAAACTGTTTCCGAGTTTAAGTCTGGTAAATTTGAATACAGAAATGATAAAAATGGAATCTTGCATTTGGTTCTTGGTAAAAAATCATTCTCTCTTGAAGATTTATTGGCTAATTTTAAAGCTCTAAATGAGTTTATATTGAAAATAAAACCCGCAAAAGCTAAAGGGATCTATGTTCAATCGATTGCTATCTGTGCTACGCAGAGTCAGTCTATTAATATTGAACCTATGAGCTTGAAGTGGAAAGGAAATTAGTGTTATGGGTAATTTAGCTGAAAAGAAAGAAAAGGTTAAACAAATTGAGCGTGTATTCGATGATTCAACAGCGGTTGTAGTAGCGGCTTATCTTGGAGTTAAGGCTAATAATATTGCTTCTCTAAGAAAATCTTTGTTCACAACTGGTGCGACAGCAGAAGTTATGAAGAATACTTTTGTGAGAAAAGGTCTAGATAGTTTGAGTATTAATTATTCAGATGATCTGATAACTGGTGGGAACGTTTTTGTGAACACCAATGAAGATATAGTTGGCATGGCTAAGGTATTAGTCGGTTTTCAGAAAGAGAATGAGAAGTTCGAAATAAAGGGTGCCTTTTTGAATAAAAAGTTTATTTCGACCTCTGAAGTTCAAAAGCTTTCTGAATTGCCATCGAGAGAAGTGTTGCTGGCAATGGCTTTGATGCGAATGAAGTCGCCAATATCTGGTCTAGTAAGAACGTTATCAAGTCCAATAAATGGATTGGTATGTGTGCTTAATAATATTAAAGAAAAAAGAAATGGAGGTTAATGACATGTCAAGCGAAACAAAAACACAAGAGTTGTCTGATCAGTCTAAAAAAATTATCGAGAGCATAGAAGGGATGACTGTACTTGAGTTATCACATCTAGTGAAAGCTTTAGAAGATAAGTTTGGGGTTGTTGCGGCTGCACCAGTAGCTGTAGTAGCACAAGGTGGAGCAGTTGCTGCCGATGATAATGATGGGGATGATACAGTAAATGTAATTTTAGCATCAGTTGGAGATAAAAAAATCCAAGTACTTAAAGTAGTAAGAGAGCTTACTGGTTTAGGTTTGAAAGAAGCTAAAGATATTGTTGATACAGCTCCTCAGCCAATTAAACAAGGTGTTTCTAAAGAAGAAGCTGAAGTTATTAAAAAACAATTAGAAGAGCAAGGCGCAAAGGTCGAGTTTAAATAATATAATTCAATACAAAGATTACCTGGGTCAAAATTTGACCCAGGTATTTTTTTTTGTGAGGGGATAGAGTGTGACTAAAGACATGAGCAAACGTGAGAGAATAAAATTAAGTACCGGAGAAATTAAAGATAATTTATCCCCCCCGAATCTAATTGAGCTACAAATAGATTCATTTGAAAGATTCAAAAAAGAATTCATAAAAGAAGAATTACAAAACATTTCGCCTGTAGTTGGTTATGGGGGTAAGTTAGAGCTTGAGTTTTTAAATGATTACGAACTTGAGGAGCCAGAATATAGTTTTATCGAATGTCAACATCGCGAAATAACCTATTCTTCTCCTTTAAAAGTTAATTTAAGATTAACAAACAAAGAAACTGGACAAGTGATTGAGCAGAAAGCTCTTTTAAGTGATATACCAGTAATGAGTCAGTATGGTTCATTTTTGATTAATGGTGCAGAGCGTATAATTGTCAGTCAATTCGTAAGATCACCGGGTGTCTATTTTAGAGAAAAACCTAGTGCTATTACATCTGTGCCGCTTTTTGTGACGACAATTATTCCTAATCGTGGTTCATGGTTAGAGATTGAGTCTGAAAAAGATAACACTATTCATGCAAATATTAATAAACTTAAAAAGGTTCCTATTACTGTACTTCTTGGTGCTCTTGGGTTTACTGAAAAAGAGATATACGAAAATATTCATCATAAAGATTTTTTAAAAATTACATTTGATAAGTATCCTTTAATGTCTTATGAAGAATCATTAGTAGAATTAAATAAAAAATTAAGACCTGGAGATCCTGTTACAGTAGAAGGTGCAAAAAAAACATTGAATGCATTGTTTTTTGAAAATTCAAAATACGATTTATCAACTGTAGGTCGTTATAGAATTAACAGACGTTTAGGAATAAAAGTAGACGAAAGTAACACCGTTTTGACAAAGCTTGATATATTGTTACTGTGTAACGAGCTAATTAAATTGATTCATGGCGATGGAAATTTAGACGATATTGACCATCTTGGAAATAGACGTATTAGAACTGTAGGTGAGCAGCTTCAAAAACAACTTAGAATAGGGCTTGCAAGACTTGAAAGATTAATTAAAGAGCAAATGGCATTAAAGGTTAACGAAAACTTGGTGCCTCAGAATTTAATTAATATTCGTCCTGTAGTTGCTGTTATGAGAGAGTTTTTTGGAAGTTCTCAGTTATCTCAATTTATGGATCAAACTAATCCATTAGCGGAGCTTGCTCATAAAAGAAGGCTTTCTGCTTTGGGGCCGGGTGGTTTAACAAAAGAACGAGCTGGTTTTGATGTGCGTGATATTCATCCGTCACATTACGGAAGGATTTGTCCGATTGAAACTCCAGAGGGTCCGAATGCTGGTTTGATTGGACCATTGGCTACTTTTGCAAAAATTAATACTTACGGTTTTATTACTAGTCCCTATAAAAAGGTTGAAAAATGTACTGTAACTGAAGAAATAGTTTATATTTCGGCTGATGAAGAGGATGATTTATATATTGCTCCTTGGGATTCTCCACAAGATAAAAATAAATTTTCAAAAGAATTGGTTATAGCAAGACATAAACGTCAGTTTATATTGGTTTCTAGAGATAAAATTCAATTTATTGGTGTTTCTCCTAAACAACTTGTAGGTATTTCTTGCGGTTTAATACCATTCTTAGAGCATAATGACGCGAATAGAGCTTTGATGGGTGCAAACATGCAACGTCAAGCTGTACCTCTTATTCAGACTGAGGCTCCATATGTTGGGACTGGTCTAGAGACTGTTGTTGCTGGCGACTCTAGTTCAGTTATTAAGGCAAAAGATGAGGGTGAGGTTATTTCTGCTAATAGCGAAGAAATTGTAGTAAAATCTAAGTCTGGCAAAAAAGTATACCCTTTACAAAAGTTTTTTAGATCTAACCAAAACACAACAAAAAATCAAAAGCCAATTGTACATGTTGGCGATAAAGTGAATGCTGGAGAAGTTTTGGCTGATGGATATTCGACAAAAGACGGAGAGCTTGCATTAGGAAAAAATGTTTGTATAGCTTTTATGGCTTGGGAAGGATATAACTTTGAGGATGCTATTGTTATTTCAGAAAGACTTGTTAAAGAAGATACGTTTTCTTCAGTACACATTCATAAATATGAAATGGAAGTGCGATCAACAAAGTTAGGTCCAGAGGAAATTACAGCTGAGTTACCTAATGTCTCTGACGAAGCTATAGCGCATTTAGATGAAAATGGTATTGTGAAAATTGGTTCATATGTAACTCCTGGCGATATTTTGGTTGGTAAAGTTACTCCTAAAGGTGAATCTGAACCGCCTGCAGAAGAAAAGCTGTTAAGAGCTATTTTTGGAGATAAAATAAGAGACATGAAAGATACGTCATTAAGAGTATCTTCTGGTGAAACTGGTAAAGTAATTGGTGTTCGTGTTTTCTCAAGAGAAACTGATGATCTGTTGCCTGCTGGGGTTAATTATTTAGTCCGGGTTTATTTGGCACAGCTTCGTAAAATTTCTATTGGTGATAAAATGGCAGGACGGCATGGTAATAAAGGTGTTATTTCTACCATATTACCTGTTGAAGATATGCCTTTCTTGCCAAACGGACAAGCGGTTGATGTAATATTGAATCCGCTAGGTGTTCCATCAAGGATGAACGTCGGTCAGTTATTTGAAACCTTACTAGGTATGGCGGCTCATGCATTAGAAGAAAACCTTGAGGTGCAGTTGTTTGATGAGGTCTATGGAGATCGAACCTCTGTTGACCTAGTTGAAGCAAAGTTGAAAAAGGCCGCAAAAGTTGAAGGATTTGATTGGGTTACCACTTCAGGTAAAACGTTGTTACGTGATGGTAGAACAGGTTTACCTATGGATAGGCCAGTAACAGTAGGTTATATGTATATGCTGAAGTTAATACATTTAGTTGAAGATAAAATTCATGCTAGATCAACTGGGCCATATTCATTAGTAACTCAACAACCTCTAGGTGGAAAGGCTCAGTACGGTGGCCAACGCTTTGGAGAGATGGAGGTATGGGCTCTAGAAGCTTATGGAGCTGCTCATACACTTCAAGAAATGTTAACGATTAAATCAGATGATTTAACGGGACGTTCTAAATGTTATGAGTCAATTATTAAAGGCAAGCCAATGGGTAAGCCGGGTACTCCAGAGTCATTCAGGGTGCTATTGAGAGAACTGCGTTCAATTGCTTTAGACATTCGAATAGTTTCTTCGGATGGTACTGAAATTGATACTCGATAAAGGAGAATACTAATGTTTGTAAATGACCCCAAAGAATTTGAGTTTTTAGAAATCTTTTTAGCCTCACCTGATCGAATTAGATTTTGGTCTTATGGAGAGATTGAAAAGCCTGAAACAATTAACTATAGAACATTTAAGCCTGAACGTAAGGGACTATTTTGTGAAAAAATATTTGGTCCTGTAAAAGATTGGGAGTGTTCATGCGGAAAGTACCGTAGAATTCGTTATAGAGGTATTGTGTGCGAGCGTTGTGGTGTTGAGGTAACTCACTCTAAGGTTCGTAGAGAAAGAATGGGGCACATTGAGTTAGCTGCACCTGTTACACATATTTGGTTTTTAAAGGGAATTCCTAGTTATATGGGAATTCTTTTAAACATGTCTTCAAGACAACTTGAAGAGGTGATTTATTACGATTCCTATATCATTATCGCAGTTGACGAAACTATACCAGATGTAAAAATTAATCAAATAGTCTCAACGGTTGAATTCTTAAACATAAAAGAAAAATATGGTGACAAAGTAACCGCTGATATTGGTGCTGCTGCTATTAGAACTTTGTTGCGCCAATTAAACCTTGAAAAGCTATCTATTGAATTGCGAAATCAATTAGAAGAAGCCAAAGGTCAGAATAAACAAAAGTTGATAAAACGATTAAGAGTGATTGAATCAGTGTCAAATTCTGGTAATAAACCAGAATGGTTGGTTCTTGATGCTATTCCAGTTATGCCTCCTGATTTGCGACCAATGGTCCAATTAGAGGGCGGTCGTTTTGCTACTTCAGATTTAAACGATTTATATAGACGGGTTGTAAATAGAAACAATCGTTTGAAGCGTTTAAAAGATATCGGTGCTCCTGATATGATTATCCGAAACGAAAAAAGGATGTTGCAGGAGTCTGTTGATGTTTTAATAGCAAATGGTAAACGCGGAAGAGCTGTTACTGGTTCTAACAATAGACCATTAAAGTCATTAGGAAATATCATCGAGGGTAAACAAGGCCGATTCAGACAAAACCTATTAGGAAAACGTGTTGATTACTCAGCAAGATCTGTAATAGTAGTTGGACCACATTTAAAATTTAATCAATGCGGTCTTCCAAAGGAGATGGCATTAGAGTTATTTAAACCATTTGTGTTGAGAAAATTGGTTGAAGAAGGATTTTCATCAAACGTAAAAAACGCTAAGAGAAAAATTGAAGAGAGAGATGTAGTTATATGGTCTATCGTTGAAAAGGTCATTAAAGGTCGCTCAGTATTATTGAACAGGGCTCCCACTTTACATAGATTGGGGATACAAGCTTTCCAACCGATTCTTGTTGAGGGTTCGGCGATTCAAGTGCATCCTCTTGTATGTACTGCCTTTAACGCTGACTTTGATGGCGACCAAATGGCGGTACATTTACCATTGGGTATCGAAGCGCAAGCTGAGTGTAAATTTTTAATTGAATCTACAAATAATATACTTTCACCTTCATCTGGAAAAGCGATAGTAACACCTACTCAAGATATGATTTTGGGTTGTTATTATTTAACTGTTGATAATAAAAACGAAAAATTACATGCATCTGTATATGGTAATGTTGATGAAATTCTTCGTGCTCATAGTGCGGGTGTATTAAATTATCAGAGCAAGATACGCGCCAGATTAGACGGTCAGATTATTGAAACTACTTTGGGAAGAGTTATTTTTAATGAAGCTATTAGAGATATTTTAAGAGAAAGTAATTTGGATTTATATGAATTTATCAATGTCAAAATTGGAAAATCAGAATTATCAGACTTAATTTATAATTTTTATATTCAATATGGAAATGAAATTACAGGTGAGATTGCAAATGCTCTAAAAAATATTGGGTTTAGATATTCTACTCTTTCTGGAATTTCAATATCTATAGACGACTTAACAATACCTGATAGTAAACCTGAACTTATCAATGAGGCTGTAGTTTCTATTGAACAGTTGAATGTGATGGAAACGAAAGGTTTAATTACAAATTCTGATAAAAAGTATAGAACAAGCGAGATTTGGAGAACCACGTCTCAAAAAGTATCAGATGCTTTATCTAAAACAATGGGTGAGTTAAATAATGTTTATATTATGGCTAACTCAGGTGCAAGAGGAAATATGGATCAGGTACGTCAGCTTGCAGGTATGCGAGGATTGATGTCTGACTCTCGAGGAAGAACAATTGAAATTCCAATTCGTTCGAATTTTAAAGAAGGCTTGACCTTAACTGAATATTTTATTTCTGCTTATGGAGCAAGAAAAGGATTGGTTGATACTGCCTTAAGAACTGCAGACTCGGGATATTTAACGCGTCGTCTTGTTGATGTGGCTCAAGATATTATGGTTACAGAAGAAGATTGTGGAGCAACTGAAGGTATAGATTATACAGCTTTAAAATCTGGTTTTACTAATATGGTATCACTAGCTGATATCATTGAAGGTAGATCTTCTTTAGAAACGATTAAAAACGCATCGAATAAGATTATTGTCAAAAAAGGTGATATAATATCTAAAAAGGGTGCAATAGAAATAGAAGCTTCAGGTGTTAAATCTGTAAAAACCCGTAGTATTTTTACATGTATCTCAGAACGTGGTGCTTGCCAAAAATGTTATGGAATTGATTTATCAACAACAAGAGAAGTAAATATTGGAGAAGCAATTGGAATTATTGCTGCACAATCGATAGGTGAGCCTGGAACGCAGTTAACAATGAGAACTTTCCATACCGGAGGAGTTGACTTAAGACGTGCTTCATTGGTGAGTATTACTGCTAATGCAGATGGTAAAGTTAAATTTTCTGATAACTTCAAATTATCGAAGTTAAATGAAGGTAAAGCAAGTAAATGGATAATAAACGATCATTCAATCATAACGATTGAAGGAAAGAAAAATTCAGTATTAGAAATACCTAAGTACTCAAAGATACTTGTGAAAGATGAGGCTTTTGTCAAAAAAGGCGATGTTATAGCTGAATATGATCCTTATGACTTATATGTTATATCAACTAATAATGGTATAGCCTATTATGACGAATCGTTAGTTGTTGAATTAGATCAGGCTGACGGATCAAAAGTATTAAATACTAAATCGCATGGAGAAGTATTTGTATATACCTCTGAAAATGTTGAAGTGCATTATTTTTCTAAAACAAATGCAGAAAAGCTAGAGGTTAACTCAAAAATATTACCTGAGTTAATTAAAGGTTGTGAACACAAAACCTCTGGATTAGTCTTAAGCGTTACAGAGAATAAAGAATCTACTAAGAAAAGTAGTGATTATAAAGTTGAGATAGCGTTTGGTTTATCATATGCCTTTTCAAGAGGGTCTATGTTGTACGTAAAAAATAAGGCCAAAGTAGCAATCGGAGACTGTTTAGTTGCCCAACGTGTTGTTACAGATGTTTCTAAAACTGAGGATATTGTACAGGGTCTTCCGAAGGTAGAAGAGTTATTTGAAGCTAGAAAACCGAAAGATTCAGCAACTGTATCTGAAATTGATGGTGTTGTTGACATTGAACAAAATAATTTTTGTTGGAATGTTATTGTTTCGAATTCTGAGGGCGATAAAAAGGAGTATAAAATAGCATTCGATTCCATTTTACTTGCGTCAACCGGACAAGAGGTTAAGAAGGGAGATAAATTGAATGAGGGCGCTTTTAATCCTCATGATATAGCCAAAACAAAAAATATCGAAGAAACAAGAAGATATCTAGCAGATGAGGTACAACGGGTATATGCTTCGCAAGGTGTACAGATTAATAAAAAACACATAGAAGTTATCATAAAGCAAATGACTAAAAAAGTTGTTTTAACTGATATGGGTGATAGTACATTATTGTTGAATGAAATTATGGATAGAAAAGTATTTAATGAAATTAACGAAAAGTTAATAGCAGATGGTAAAAAACCATGTGAGTCTATGCCTTTGCTTTTAGGTATAACACGTGCTTCACTGAGCACAGATTCATTTATATCAGCTTCTTCTTTTCAACAAACATCGGGTGTGTTAACAAAGGCTGCTTTAGAAGGGCAGCGTGATAACATGTTTGGCTTAAAGGAAAATGTAATAATAGGTAAGCTTATTCCAGCAGGGACAGGTATCTTTGATCATGAACATATCGTGTTAAAATTTGGTAATAATCAGGAGATAAATGAAGATTTTGAGGCTTCACAAAATGACAAAGAAAATGTTGATAGTATAAAACTTAAAGAGAAAAAAGAAATTGACATCAAGGGTAAAGTTGTATAACATACAACCCCACTAATTATAGAAGGAGAATATTTTGCCAACAGCAAATCAGTTAGTAAAAAGCTTTAGAAACAAGAAAAAGAAAAAAACAAAATCACCAGCATTACAAAAGTGTCCTCAAAAGAGGGGGATATGCGTAAGAGTATCAACAGCGACGCCTAAAAAGCCTAATTCAGCATTACGAAAAATTGCTAGGATTAGATTGTCAAATGGTATGGTTGTTACGGCATATATTCCAGGTGAAAAGCATTCTCTTTCAGAACATTCAGCTGTCGATATTAGAGGGGGTAGAGTTAAAGATTTACCTGGTGTTCGGTATACGGTTGTTAGAGGAAGAAGAGACTTGTTAGGCGTAGATAAACGAAAAAAGTCGCGTTCTCGTTACGGCACTAAAAAGCAGAAATCATAATAAGAGGTTATAAATGTCTAGAAAGCCAAATTATAAAAAAAAGCCAGTTGTATTAGATGAAAGATTTAATAACGAGTGGGTATCAAAGTTTATTAACAAGATCATGTTAGATGGTAAAAAAGCTAAAGCTAAAAATATGCTCTATAAATCAATTGAGATTTTATCTCAAAAAACAAGCGCGCCAGGTTTAGATGCATTTTTGACAGCTCTTGAAAATGTAATGCCAAAAATGGAAGTAAAATCTCGACGTGTTGGTGGATCTACTTATCAAGTACCAGTAGAAGTAAAACGTGATCGAGGATTTACTTTGGCCACTAGATGGGTTATTGAGTTTGCTAGAAAAAAGAAAGGGTCTAGTTTTGAAGAAAGATTAGCGTCAGAGTTTATTGATGCATTTAATAAAACAGGTTCAGTAATTAAAAAATGTGATGATACTCATAAAATGGCTGAGGCAAATAAAGCGTTTGCCCATTTTAGGTGGTAAGTATGTCAAAAAGAAATCACGAATTAAAAAATACTCGTAATATAGGTATTGCGGCGCATATAGACTCTGGGAAAACTACTTTAACAGAGCGGATTTTATATTATACAGGAAAATCCTATAAAATTGGTGAAGTCCATGACGGTAACGCAACTATGGACTGGATGGTGCAAGAGCAAGAGCGTGGAATTACTATTACTTCAGCTGCAACAACTTGTTTTTGGAAAGATATACTTATAAATATTATTGATACTCCTGGTCACGTTGATTTTACTGTTGAAGTAGAGCGATCTTTGAGGGTGTTGGATGGTGTAGTGGCTGTTTTTTGTGCTGTTGCTGGTGTTCAACCTCAATCTGAGACTGTTTGGAGACAAGCAGATAGATATGGGGTTCCAAGAATAGCATTTATTAATAAAATGGACAGAACAGGCGCTGATTTTGATAGAGCGGTATCTATGTTAGAAGAAAATCTGCGAGCTGAAACCATTATTATTAATTATCCTATTGGTGCTGAAGAGAACTTTAAGGGTGTTATCGATATAGTTAGAGGTGTTGAGATTTATTATTTGGACGATAAAGGTGCTCAAATTGAAGAAAGACCCATTTCCGAAGAAAATAAAGATAAATATAATAAGTTACGAGAAAAATTAGTAGAAAAGGCAGCGGAGGGTGATGATCAGTTACTTGAGAAATACCTTGAAGAGGGTGATTTAACTGAGGCGGAGATTAAAAAAGGTCTTAGAAACTTAACGATTAATAAAGGCTTAGTACCTGTTTGTTGTGGTACTGCTTTTAAAAACAAGGGTGTACAACCTTTGCTAGATTACGTAGTAGATTATTTGCCTTCTCCTATTGATCTTCCTCCTGTTGAAGGGCTCCAGGTTAATAACTCAGAGGTTAAATTAACTAGAAAGGCTGATAAAAGCGAAAAGTTATCGGCGCTTGCTTTTAAAATTCAAACGGATCCCTTTGTTGGACGTTTAACCTATGTACGTGTTTATTCTGGGACGCTTGTTGCAGGAACCTATGTATTAAACAGTATTAGTGGAAAAAGAGAAAGAATTGGTCGTATTATGTTAATGCATGCGAATACTCGTGAAGAAATTGATGGGGCTGAAGCTGGGGATATTATAGGTATAATAGGTTTGAAAGATACTAAGACTGGCGACACGTTATGTGATGAGTCGGCTCCTATTATTCTTGAAAAAATTGAATTCCCAGAGCCGGTTATATTCGTTGCTATTGAAACAAAAACTAAAAATGATCAAAGTAAGTTATCAACGGCTCTAGAGAAATTATCAGAAGAAGACCCTACATTTGGTTATAAAACTGATCCCGAAACAGGTCAGACTATTATTTCTGGTATGGGAGAGCTTCATCTTGAGGTAATTACTGATAGACTTTTGAGAGAGTTTAAAGTGGGAGCCAATATTG
>JBILGQ010000254.1:0-2621 GCA_044350955.1 Candidatus Marinamargulisbacteria bacterium
CTCAAACTAAAGACCATTATTCGTTAATCAAAAAAAACCTAGAACAAATTCAAGAACATCTAAGTATCCTAAAAAATACCTTATCTCTGTCAAACTGCTGCACAAAATGTCACCCTAATTTTCATTCTTACAGAGAAACAAAAACTAAACAAAGAATTTTCAGTATTATTATAAATATAAAAATTTAAACTAAAATAATTAACTTTTGTATAGTAGTGGTATACAATAGTTATAAATGAAGCGCATAAAAAGATTCCAATACGAGGCCCTAATTCAAGAATTAGAACGACCAGAAATATCAATTTTACTTGGCCCACGTCAGGTTGGTAAAACTTTTTTATTAAAAGAACTATACTCTCTAGCACAACAACAACAAAAACGCGTTGCCTATTATAACTTAGAAATCCCCAGTGACAGCATTTTATTCAACCAATCTGATGAGAATCTATTTACTTTATTAACTCACAACGTCGATGTGGTCTTTATTGATGAATTCCATTATTTAAAAAATGCCGCAAAATTATTTAAGGCCATATTTGATAGCCAAAAGCAAGTAAAGCTTGTTGTTAGCGGATCGTCGTCTATTGAGATACACAAACATATTAAAGAAAGCTTAGCAGGCAGACGTCTGGTAACACAAATTGGCCCTCTTACCCTAAGCGAGTTTTCGCAACTGTACACTCAAAATACATCTGAAAACAAAATCTTCTCTGACTATCTTACATACGGTGGCTTACCAGGTGTTATTCATGAAAAAGATGAAAAGGGAAAAATGCGTCTGCTCAATGATATCTTTGCAACATATATTCAAAAAGATATTAAATCATTAATCAAAGAAGAAAATATCAGAGCCTTTAATCAATTACTGTATTTATTAGCTGATTACCAAGGCCAATTAATTTCTATGAATTCACTTTCAAGAGACATTGGCGTAAGTACAGCTACGGTCTCTCATTATTTATCTTTACTTGAAGCGACTTATGTACTTTATCCTGTTCATTCGTATGCCAAAAATTTGAGTAATGAATTAAAAAAATCGAAAAAATATTATTTTTATGATTCAGGGATTCGAAATGCTATTTTAAACGATTTTAGTAACAACGATAGACCTGATATTGGTTCAATTCATGAATCATTTGTTCTACAAGCACTAATGCGATATAAATCTCTAAACAGTGAGATAAGATTCTGGAGAACAAAACAAGGAAATGAAATAGATTTTATCGTATTAAAAAACCGAAAACCATCATTAATCGAAGTAAAATCAACCCTCAAATCACCAGTTGAACCCAAAGCTTTTGACATATTCGAATCAGCTTATCCCCCAATAATTGGGCGTTATGTTGTCTCTAAAACTCTAATAAATAATAGCCCAGAAAAAAATACAACGTTTTTGCCATTCTACGATTTTGAAACATTAGTAAAACAAACTTTTTAAGTAAGCACATTATATACAAAGCATCTATTTTTTATTTCGAAAAAGTGATAGCATTACTTTCCATGGGTAAAAATATTAAATATATTTTCATTACCGGTGGAGTTACCTCTTCTTTAGGCAAAGGAATCGTTGCAGCCTCACTCGGTGTACTATTAAAAGATCAAGGGTTTAAAGTAACCATTCAAAAATTTGATCCTTATTTAAATGTCGATCCTGGCACTATGAACCCCTATGAACATGGCGAAGTATTCGTAACAGACGACGGCAGCGAAACAGATCTTGATTTAGGTCACTATGAACGTTTTATAGATCAAAGCTTATCAAAAGCTAATAACATTACATCCGGAATGGTGTTTTCTGAAGTCTTAAAAAAAGAACGACGCGGTGATTATTTAGGCAGCACTGTACAAATTATTCCCCATGTAACAAACGAAATTAAAAAACGCATAACTAAACCTTTAGAAAATGCTGATTTTGACTTTGTAATTACAGAAGTTGGAGGTACTGTAGGTGACATCGAAAGTTTGCCGTTTTTAGAATCTATCAGGCAATTTCAGTCTCAAAACAAAGCAAATTCTATCCATATCCATTTAACACTGGTGCCCTATTTGAAAACCTCTGGTGAATTTAAAACAAAGCCAACCCAACACAGTGTCAAAGAACTAAGAACAATAGGTATTACCTCAGATATTATTATTTGTCGATCCGAAATACCTTTTCAAACTGATATTAAAGAAAAAATCGCTTTATTTTGCGATGTAAATGTAGAGTCTGTTATTGCTTGTCCGGATGCCAAAAGCATTTACGAAGTACCCTTATTGATGAAAGACGAAAACTTACACAAAGAAGTTCTAGAAAAATTAAATCTTCCTGTAAAAAATCCTCAATTAACAGAATGGAAAGCCTATGTTGCTGCTATACAAAACACAAATCAAGAACAAATTACAATCTCTATTGTCGGCAAATACACTGAGTTGTCTGATGCTTATTTAAGCGTTGTAGAAGCTTTAAAACATGCTGCAGCGGCTAATAATTCACACTGTAATATTCAATGGATTAATAGCGAAGAATTACTCGAGTCTAATGTTAATGAGTATTTAAAAACAGCTCAAGGCATACTGATACCTGGCGGATTTGGAGACAGAGGCATCGATGGCAAACTACTAGCTTCGAAATATGCCCG
>JBILGQ010000255.1:0-2619 GCA_044350955.1 Candidatus Marinamargulisbacteria bacterium
ATGAAAATGATGATCAGAAGAGATTTATTGAAGAGAGTATAAGTATTGGGCATCAAATTTTTAAAGATGTTTTTGGCTTTAATTCATCTACTTTTATTGCACCTCGATATGTGTGGAGTGACCAAATTAATGATTTATTGCTTAGAGAAGGGTTTACACATTTGCAGACGGTGATGTACCAGCAGAGTTTTAAAAATATGCAATACGAAACTGTTTTTCACTATACTGGTCAGAAAAATAAAGAATGTGATTTGAAATACTTGGTTCGAAATGTCTATTTTGAGCCATCATATGGTAAAATAGATTGGGTTAAAAATGCGATGGAGAAAATCGATTTAGCTTTCAAATTCAAAACTCCTGCTATTATTTGTATGCATCGATTAAATTTTGTCGGAGGATTAGAATCGCAAAATAGAATTACCAATTTACAAAAATTTAAATTACTTTTTGAGTTAATTATTAATAAATATCCGGATGTTCAGTTTTTAACTTCGGATGAATTAGCAAAATCAATATAATTATGTGTGGAATAGCAGGATTTTTTGATAAGAATAAAAAGTTAGATGATAATCAATTATGGTCTTATAACAAAGCCATGAAAAAAAGAGGACCTGATGGTTCAGATGTTTTTTTTGAAAAAAATGAATATGGGAATGTCGGATTGTCACATGTAAGACTTTCAATTTTAGACTTGTCTACTTTAGGTAATCAACCCATGATTTATGAGGAATTGGTAATTGTATTAAATGGTGAAATATATAATTATTTAGATATAAAAAAAGAGTTAATGGAGCTGGGATATCATTTTAATTCAAATTCAGATACTGAAGTTGTTTTAAAAAGTTTTCACGCTTGGGGATTAAAATCAGTTGAAAAGTTCAGAGGAATGTTTGCTTTTGCAATCTACAATAAAGAGTTGAATAAAATTTTTATGTGTAGAGACAGAGTAGGGGTTAAGCCATTGTATTATTCTTTAATGAATAATCAATTAGTGTTTGGTTCTGAGTTGAAAGTTTTTTTTAATACTGTTGGCTTTAACAAAGAGGTTTCTTTGGATAGTTTGAAAACATTTTTAAATTTTGGCTATGTTTCTCATCCAAATACAATGCTTTCAGGTGTCTTTAAGGCAGATGTTGGTTCTTGGACTATTTTTGATTTGGGTACAAGTAAAATTGAAAAAATAAAATATTGGAGCTATTCTAGCTTTTATGAAGAAGATAGATTTACAGGAACTTTTGAAGAAGCTGTAGATGAGACAGAGATATTAGTAAAGGAAGCTTGTGAATTAAGAATGGTGTCTGATGTTCCTGTTGGAATATTTTTGAGTGGAGGATTTGATAGTTCTTTAGTTACAGCACTTTTACAAAAAGATAGGACCGAGAAATTAAAAACCTTTACAATAGGTTTTTCTGATGGTGTTGATGAATCTAAAGATGCTGAAATAATTGCGAAACATTTAGGAACCGATCATACATCCTATGATTGTAAACAAAGTGACGCAATAGATTTAATTCCATTATTACCAGAGTTGTTTGATGATCCTATTGCTGATATTTCGTGTATACCTACCATGTTAGTTAGTAAATTGGCTCGTAATGAGGTAACAGTAGCTCTTTCTGCGGATGGTGGTGATGAGTTATTTGGAGGTTACAAAGGATTTGCTAATACACCTAGGATGTTGCATCGGATTAATTCTTTGCCTTTTTCTAATTTGACAAGTGTTTTTTTTGAAACTGCAGCACCATTTTTTACCGGTATGAATAGTCATATTGAAAAAAAATTAAGCGGTGTAAGTGATGTTTTAAAGTCTTCTAAAGAGGATAAAATATATAAACTTGATATTAATCATTCTGGATTACCTAAAGAAATACTCAATAATTTATTAAAAGTAGAATCATCAATATTGTATACAGAAAAAGTTAATGTTAAATTAAAAGATCAATTAGATGAACTATACATATTAGGCGTTAACGATGTTTTGAGAGATTATCTTTTAGTTAAGGTTGATAGAGCAACTATGGGTTACTCTTTAGAAGGAAGAGAGCCTTTATTAGACCACAAATTGATGGAGTTTGCGGCTAGACTTCCTTACAACTACAAGCATGATGGAATAACTAGTAAGAGGCCTATAAGGGAGGTTGTGTATAAATACATACCTCAGTCAATAATGGATAGACCAAAGGTTGGATTTGATTTGCCAATATACAAATGGTTAAATAATGAGTTGTCTTTTTTAATTGATGATTTTTTAAGTGAGACAATGATAAATAAGTCAGGTTTTTTTAATTATGGCTATGTTAGTCAATCATTATCACTATTTAAAAGAGGTAAATTAAGGTATCCAAATTTAATATGGAGAATTCTTATTTTTCAAATGTGGTATTATAAGTGGATAAATAAATAAAAATATTTTAAAGTGAGTTTAAATTTACAGTACAGTAAAGTTTTTTCGATACCAAGAAAAATGTTTAAAAATTTTCTAAGTTTTTGGTATCCCTTAGTGATAAAGATTTATCCATTACCTAAAGTTAAGTCAATTCCCGAAACAATAGATAAAATTGTGGTGGATACTTGCTCCATTTGTAGATTTGGAGATGGTGAATTGTTGTATATGGCTGA
>JBILGQ010000256.1:0-2618 GCA_044350955.1 Candidatus Marinamargulisbacteria bacterium
ACAACTATATCAAGGTCTGAATCTGTAATAATTAACAATGCTGCTACAATCACTTCATCGTCATCACATGTTTTAAGCGAACGATACAAAAAGAAAAGTTCGTTATAAGTAAGAGATCTGGTAAACAGCCCTAACTTCATTCCTGTGATATGCTTTAAAATTTTCTTAGTTTGGGCGGATTGCATAATTATATAATAGTGCATATTGGCTTTTTTTAAACTTAAAATCATTAAAAAAATGATGCTATATTAATATATCTAAAAAATTCGATGCATATTTTTTATAATTTTACTCCTATATCTGTCAAAGTATTGGGAAAAATAAAAATAAAAAAAACAGGAGGATTATTATGGCTAGTGTACCTATTTCAGATTTTAAAACGAACGAATCTCGTGAGGATTATATTTTTGAAGCAGCTAATGATTACGTCGCAACAATGGAGAATATTGCGGATTCATTAACCGCGGAAGGCGGGGCAGATTTAGGGGAAGTTGTAAAGCAAAACCTAGCTCTGACACATGCAGAATCAGAATATATGATTAAAACTGGTTTACCTAAAAAGGTAACTAACGCTGTGAAAGACGCCGCTGGAGAGATTAAGAAACAAGGCGGATAGTTCGCTTAATCTTAATATCGCCAAAAATAAAAGACCCAGAAAATTCTCTGGGTCTTTTTTTTGTGTTTATATGTCACTATATAGACAGTTCCCTAAAGATGGGTGGTACCTTTCACCTGCCGCTATTATAATAGCTGTATGAAAAAATTTGTGATGCTATTTTTCTGGCTCTTTTATTCAATTTCCACTATTTACTGCGCTGATCCCGAAGACAAATTAAGCACTATTCAAAGTCAAATCAAATCAAACCAGCGTTTACTGGCTCCGAAACGTAAAGAAAAAGAAAAAGCGATAATGGAACTTGGCAAAATTAATCGAGATATTCAATACAATTCTTCAAAAATAGTAAAAATACAAAGTGAATTAGAAAAAAGTATTGAAAAAGAAAAAAAATCGAAACATGACTTACGAAAAAAAGAAAAACAGTTTCAAGAAATTAATGACCAATTTACTAAACGCATTATTGCGATTTACAAGCTATCTCCTATTGGAGTTTTAGATATATTATTGAGCAATGATAATTGGGTGCTTAATAGTGAACAATCTTATTTTTTTTCAAAATTATTAAAAGAAGATGCCGAACTTATAGAAAAAGTTAAGGCACAACATCGGTCTTTAGAGAAAAAAAGAAAATCACTTATTAAACAAACTGCGAATAGCTTAGCTTTAAAACATGACTTAGAAGAAAGTAAAGAAAAACTAATCTATCAAAACATAAAACAAAAGCGTCATATTAGCAAGATTGATCAAGAAATAGCTACCCTACTTGAACAAAATAGGCAATTAGAACAGTTATCAGAAGAATTGAGTGCCTTAATTAAAAAGGCCGAAGTAGGTTCGGAATATTATGCTCACGGAAAATATATTTTACCCGTAAACGGTTGGATTTCGTCACGTTTTGGGCTTAGAACACACCCGATTTTTAAACGGAAAATTCAACATAATGGTATCGATATTGCAGCACCAAAGGGCTATAAAATAAGAGCTTCAAATTCAGGAATTGTAATATTTTCAGGTGCAAAAGGTGGATATGGAAATTCGATACTAATTTATCATGGTAAACGCCCAGAAGACGGAAAATCAGTATCGACATTTTATGCCCACCAATCGAAGCTTCTTGTTCAAAAAGGAGATCGAGTAAGCAAAGGTGATGAAATAGGCTGGGTAGGATCGACCGGTTTTTCTACTGGCCCTCATTTACATTTCGAAGTTAAGGTAGATGGTATTCAAGTAGACCCATTATTATTTGTACCTTCACGGTAAAAAACTCGAATCTTTTAAATCAATTGCCCTATTAATAAATCGCAATCATGATCTAATGCCTGTTGTTCGTTTGTATTTAGAATATCTGTATGCCATTTTGCATCTAAAATAATACCAGTCTCTTCATCGATTTTTAAACCGAACCATTGCACTTCCCCCGAATCACTTTCTAGCATTAGCCACTGGCTTGCCTGATAAAATTTGGGTTCTTTGCAAAAATTATAATTTTTTTTCATATGCGTCTCATCCTTTTTACCATATGCGATACTTTTTCAACAACAGTCTTTATCTCTTCGGCGGAATTATATAAACCAAACGAAAAACGCAGCGTGCTTTTGTTTGTCTCCTCGTCTATATTATAAGCATTTATAACATGCGACGGCTCTGGAGACCCAGCCGCACAGGCAGATCCTGTTGAGACATAAATACCCTCTAAATCGCAGTTCATCGCTAATTTATGACCCGATATTCCTAAAAAAGATACCGAGACTGTGTTGGATAAACCCTCGTTATGATCATGAAACACAAGATCGCTAAGCGATGCTAATAAACCCGCTTTAAATATCTCTTTTAAAATCTTTGTGTGCTGATTAAAAAACGACGTGTCTAATAGTTCTACAGCCTTTTGAAAACCTATAATTGCCACTGCATTTTCAGTACCAGCTCTTAAATTTCTTTCATGCTGACCTCCGTGCATAAAGGGCAATACAGTATCATCATCCGCCACATACAAAGCAGC
>JBILGQ010000279.1:0-2617 GCA_044350955.1 Candidatus Marinamargulisbacteria bacterium
CCATCATGAAAGTGACAGCTATAGCAAAACCCGAACTGACAAAACGAACCCTACCCAAAAAATCAGCCTCGCGGTCAACAGAGGGATTGGGGATTGCGACATATTAACAGACTCCGATGACCATAAAATCGATTTTAAAACCGTGCCACTTGAGCGAGCGAGTACCATCATCATCGCCAGCGATGGCTATGAAAATAATCGCTCAACATCGACCGAAAGCTTTCGTGGCAGCAAACAAGTCAAAAACACCCCACTCCTTGCCGAGTATTCCCCAGAAAAAATCCGAGAGGTGTTTGACAGTGTCGCCAATGACTGGACCCGAGCGATCTTTAGCAATAAAAACGAAGACGATCAGACAGTATTTATCATCAAACCTACAGATCTTATTCCAGGAAAAACCATCGTATGCGCCATATTCGATGGGCATGGCGGCTATAGGGTTGCTAACTGGGCCGTCAATCAGATGGCTTCAGTGCTCGGCAACGCGATCCAGGCAACAGTCACGACCCCTGAAGCGGAACCTGAAACAGCGGGTGCAGCAGCAGCGGCACCAGTCAAAAGTGGCGGTGGCGCCAAAGCCCCCAACCTTAACATTCAAACTTCTTTTGAACCCTCAAAAGATCGATCGAAAAGACATCAAATAAATTTTAAAATTACTAGCCAAGATAAAGCAATCAATTTTGGTGTAGACTTAACAGATCCAAACATTGCATTACATTATCCAAAAGTGCGCGATCTAATGGCGGCCCTCAATACATCTCTTAATCTAGATGCAGGAATTACAGATATTATCGCCCATATTCCAGGTGTAGGTCCCATGTCTTTTCTAAAGATAGACACAGACACGCTAAGATCAACCCACAATATAGAGTTAGTATTTAATTCTGAAGAAAGTAAAAAACAAACCTCCCTGTCTGTTCAAAGCCTATTAACTCCCGAAATAAATTCCAGAGAAAACCATTACGAAGGTAACGGCGGCGGCGGTGGCGCTGATGGGCCCGTTGCCGTTATACCTACTGCTCTAGTTCCTGCAACCACACGAAGAACCTATAACATCATTGCCCCAAATGGCGAAAATCATAATACATTTGAACGATCAGAATTCAAAGTAGCTGTGTTTAAAGCTCTTTACAACTATGAATACGCAGATTTACAAATTTCAGTAAATGGCAGGGTTTTAGATGACAACGAAATACTATCTACTTTTGACCCAGAAACCACGACCTTTGTTATAACGGGAACGTCTCATGAAACCATCAGACAAGAAGCTGCAAGAGCAGCCGCAGCCGAAAGACAACAACAAGCACGCACAGCTCCTGCGCCTACACGCCCAGCACCCATGCCCCCAAGAACAGCAGCACAAAACCAAGCCTCTACAACAGTACAAACCAGCGGTGGTGGTAGTGGTAGCGGTGGTGCTGAAGTCGCACATGATGCCCCCCGTGTAGAATACGTACAAGAAGCAGTACCTATAGCAGGAACACCCATCCCTGATAAAGTACGTACGGACATACATGATCTTACTAAAAAACATAGCGCATGGAAAAAATTAAAAAAAATTAATGACGATATAAGCAATAAAAAAATTAATTCAATCGAAAGCCTTCAAGAAAGAGTCGAGCAATTAGCGGATGGCCAAACCAAGAAACTATTAACACAAATACTCAATCAACAATAACCCTGCTTTTATTTGAACCGCTACCGTAGAGACGCAAAATTTTGCGTCTCTACAACAAAAGCCTTTCTCTGACCCCTTTTAAATACGAGAACTTTGACACTTATGATAAAATTATAAAAATTTCTTGCAATTTTTTATTTTTTTTCTCGTTAATACTATAACAAAGTTACTAATAAAGTATTTTCTAAAAAATAAAAATAAATAAATAAATAGGAGTTTAATTTATGTCTATGCAACCAGTGAATCCAAATCAAGCCCAAAGGCCAATAAGACGACCTCAGCCAGCCGCGACTGCAACAGCCCCACAAGGAAAGATGATTTTTTTTAAAACTTTGACAGCAAAAACGATTCCTGTAAATTTATACCCGGGCAAACTCTGGAGCGATGTTACTAAGGAAATTAAAGCAAATCTCCAAGAAGCCCCCCTCTGTAACAACCCTAATTATACCCTAACCCTTATATCCCATGGAAAATGTATAGATCAAAACAAACCAATAACAGCTGAATTAATACGATATGTATCAGAGGAAGCAGTTGTACATGTCGTTTTCAGGGCAACCCATTACGAAGGTAACGGCGGCGGCGGCGGTGGCGCTGATGGGCCAGTTGCCGTTATGCCTACTGCTCTAGTTCCTGCAACCACACGAAGAACCTATAACATCCTTGCCCCAAATGACGAAAAGCATACTGTATTTGAAAAACCAGAACTCAAAGTAGCTACATTTAAACTTCTTTACAGCGATGAATACGCAGATTTACAAATTTCAGTAAATGGCAGGGTTTTAGATGACAACGAAATACTATCTACTTTAGACCCAGAAACCACGACCTTTGTTATAACGGGAACGTCTCATGAAACCATCAGACAAGAAGCTGCAAGAGCAGCCGCAGCCGAAAGACAACAACAAGCACGCACAGCTCCTGCGCCTACACGCCCAG
>JBILGQ010000257.1:0-2612 GCA_044350955.1 Candidatus Marinamargulisbacteria bacterium
TACTAGCAATCCCTTATTACGTACAATTTCATCGAAATTTAAAGAGCTTATTGAAAAAACAAAAGAGGGGGATATTATAAGTTCTCAAGATTTATTCTTGGAATTAAAAATAGAGTTAGAGAATTTTAATAATTGTGACGAAAGTAATATTATCGCTCTGAAACAGAGCATAGAAAAATTTTTTGAGTTACAAGCATTGTGTTTGGAGCAACATCGGTTAAATTCAGCTTATAGTGAGTTTAGATTACATAAGAATGCTTATACACATGAAGATGTTGGGTTTTGCTACTTAAACATTGCTATTCGGGCGCTATACTTTAAAGACTTTGAGCAGTTAGATAAGTGTGCTTCAGCTGTCACGAAACTACTTGGGCCAACTATTAATCAAGATAGTCCTAGTTATTTACAGAGTCAAGTTCAGATACTGAATTATTTAAAGCAGGGTAGGTCACTAATTCGCATATAATAATTTTAAATTCGATCTCTCACGAATTGCATTGATATTTTTTATAAAAAGACTATAATTACTTAAGATTAAATCTTGGAGGATTGAGTTTTTATGTTTATAAAAAGTAATAAAGGATTAGTTGTTTATACACTTATAGTTTTAGTTTTGGCTGTTATTTTTAGTAAAGTGATTGATTGTCAAACTAGTTGCAAAAAAAGATACTCACAAGCAGGATCAGAGTGCTCAATGACTGATAAAAGCTGCGATAAAAAAGAGAAATCTGAGTGTTGCAATGATACTACTCATCATGCAGCCGAAAAATCTGTGCCAGTTACTGATGTAAATGCATCTACTCAAGAGTCCGCGGCAGTTGTAACAGAAGAGCCAGCAGCTGTAGTAAAAAATGAGCCAGTGAAAAAAGCTGTAACTACTGAAGTGAAAAAAGCAGTAACTACAGAGCCAAAAAAAGCAGTTGAAGAAGCTAAAAAAGTGGTAAACGAAGAGATTAAAAAAGTCGTTACTGAAGACCCTAAAAAAGCAGCAAACGAAGCTTTAAAAAAAGTAGTGAATAAAGAGATTAATAAAATCGGTCAATAAGAATAAAAACGATTCGTTTCTTAAAAGCATCAGTCCATGAATTTGGCTGATGCTTTTTTTTGCTTCTCAAATTTAATAACTATTTCTAGGAGTTTATTATGATTGACCAGAAAAAACCTACTCATGTCATTGCTGAAGATATTATCGCTGCCTCTAAGCGAATAGCCCCGTATATTAAGCATACAATGCTATATTGCATCGAAGAAAATATTTACATTAAAGCTGAGTATGAACAGTATATGAAAAGCTTTAAAGTGAGAGGCGCTGCTAATGCTGTACTTCGTTTAAGTGATTCTCAAAAGAAAAATGGCCTGGTAACTAGATCTAGTGGTAATTTTGCACAGGGCCTTAGTTATATCGCTAAAGAATTGGGTTTGTCGGCAACCATTGTTATGCCAGAGCATGCGCCTAAAACTAAAGTTTTGGCTACTCAGTCTTTAGGAACTACTGTAATACTTAAGGGTAGTCAGCATGCCGAATCTCAGGCTGTTGTTGATACTTTGGCTTCTGAGAAAGGCTTAACAAAAATGCATCCCTTTGATGATAAAGATGTTATTGCTGGTCAAGGAACGGCTATGATAGAAATTTGTGAAGCACTTAATTCTATCGAGTATTTTTTTTGTCCGATTAGTGGCGGGGGCTTAATGGCTGGTTGTGCTACTTATTTAAAGTCTGTTCATCCGAATGCTGTGATTGTTGCTGTTGAGCCAGAAGGGGCCAATGATTATTTTTTATCGCGTCAAGCAGGTAAAGCTGTGCGATTAGATCAGTGTTTGTCTGTAGCTGATGGGTTGATGGCTCCGAGTGTGGGGGAATTTTGTAGGCCTTTGTTAGATTATTATGTCGACGATGTTCAAGTGGTTAGTGACGATGACATTTTATTAGCTATGAAATTATTGCATAAAAAAAATTATTTAGTAGAGCCTTCCGGAGCCGCGGCTTATGCGGGTTATTTGTCGTATAAACGACGTTATAATTTAGAGAATAAAATTACTGTTGTTATGGGTTCGGGTGGTAATTATGATGTTGTTTAAAATAAATTTTTCGGACTACCAAATAGTGATCTGGTAGTCCGAATTTTTACTTACAAACTATATTGATACCCTAAAGTAGCTACAGTACTTGTTTTGAGTTGTATACTATTAAAGTGTTGCATAACAGGCGTGGCTATTTCAAAGCCAATGCGTTGTTTTTTGTGCTTATAGTTTATGCCTAAGCCCAAGTCTAGTTGTGAACCTCCTTGCTTGGTATCTGATGTGGCCATCATGGCATCTAAACTAGTATCAGCGCCATTTATGTTATCGCGGCTACTATAGCTTGTTCTAGCCGATACACTGATGCTTGGTTTAAGAGTCTTTGCTACCCATGCATGTGCTTCATAAGCATTGCCTAAGCGATAATCATGTTGGTTTTCTCCCAAACGAATAATGCCCGATAGTTGAGTTCCGTAAGACCAACGATCAAACAGTTTTGTATAGGTGCTTCCTAAATGAATATCAAAGGTTCCAGAACCGAATTGCATCATGTATGGTAAGCGCGATCCTGTATTACGTTTTTCATCAATAGA
>JBILGQ010000258.1:0-2609 GCA_044350955.1 Candidatus Marinamargulisbacteria bacterium
CCGAAAAGAAAACAACACTCATGGAAAAATTAGGAAAAAAACAACTACAGATACACACAAAAGAAATTTTAAACTTCCCTATAAAGTCTCTCGAAAAATTTAATCTTATCTATAAAAACAACACCTTAACCTATACCTATCATGGCGAAAACACCGCACACTCTATAAATGAATTATTAGATGCATTAAAAAAAGAACAAATAGAAATCAAAGAGTTAGAAAGCAAAAAAAGTAGTCTTGAAGAAATTTTTGTGGAGTTATTACACAGTCATGAATAGTGAAGGCATTAAAACTTTGTATATTTTTGAAATGAAACGTATGTTTAAAACCATTGGGCAAAGCATTGCAACGCCCGTATTATCTACAGCCTTATATTTTATTGTATTCGGATCAGCTATCGGCTCTCGCATTCAATCCATTGACGGAGTAGAATACGCCACCTTCATCGTACCCGGATTAATACTTTTAACTGTATTAACTGAAAGTTTATCCAATGCTTCTTTTGGTATATATTTTCCTAAATTTACAGGCACTATTTATGAAGTATTATCAGCTCCGATGTCTTTTTTTGAAATAGTCATTGCTTATGTTGGTGCCGCTGCTACAAAGTCTATTATTCTAGGATCCTTAATTTTAGGAACAGCCTTCTTTTTTGTACCTTTGAATATTCAACATCCAATTATGATGTGTCTCTTCCTAGCATTAATCTCTATTACATTCTCTCTATTCGGATTTATTATCGGTATTTGGGCAGATAATTTTGAAAAACTTCAAGTTATTCCAGCCTTAATTGTAACCCCATTAACTTTTTTGGGCGGCAGCTTTTATTCAATAAGCATGCTACCTCCGTTTTGGCAGAAACTGTCACTATTTAACCCTGTAGTCTATTTAATTTCCGGATTTAGATGGAGCTTTTATGGATCAACCGATGTATCACTACCTATCAGTTTAATCATGATAGGCGCATTCTTAATAACAGGACTAAGTATTGTTTATGTAATATTTAAAACAGGTTACAGATTAAAGCCCTAACTCATTTATTAAATTTATTTTAACACTTTTCCTTTATAGGTCATCTGATTAACTAATTTGGTAGCCCTATTTTTCATGCTATCAGTTAATGGTGCATAATACAGGTCTTCAGCATAAATCTGACCTTTATTAATCATCCAATATAACAAATCACGTGTAGCCTTCGCTTGTTTGTAACCTCTGCCATTATAACTTTGCTCTTGATAGACAATAATCCAGGTTAAGCTGCTAATAGGATAGCCGTCCGGATTATCAGTGTCAGTCAAAATAATCCTGCTATCGTCAGGTATTAAAGCAGAATCAGCTGCTTTACTAACACGAGACACCTCTGGCAAAATGTAATTACCAGCTTTATTTTGAATGCTTGCCACACTCAATTTTTCTTGCTTAGCAAACGACGAGCCCATATAAGCAATCGAACCTGAAATTTCATGAACCCATTCGGCCATTTTCTCATTCCCATTAACCGAGAGACCTACTGGCCATTGCAAGTTTTTTGCCGACCCCACTTTCGACGCCCATTCAGTATTTGTTTTACTTAAATAATCCGTAAAAATAAAGGTTGTACCGCTAGAGTCAGAACGTCGAATAGGAATAATTGTTTGCTTTGGCAAAGTAACTGATGGGTTAATAGCCTTGATTTTTGGATCAGACCA
This sequence comes from Candidatus Marinamargulisbacteria bacterium, assembly GCA_044350955.1. Lineage (GTDB taxonomy): Bacteria > Margulisbacteria > Marinamargulisbacteria > JBILGQ01. The sequence continues at coordinate 1,689 of JBILGQ010000258.1, forward strand.
ATTTGTAATAGTTCCTAAATAAATTTCTGCTAAGATTTCAGAATTTAAACGAAGAGAGCTCACACCTTTTAGGTTATAAGCAATAGCAACAGCCGAAGCAGTCATTGGTATATGCAATAATTTTTTTCCTGCAAAAATACGCTCTATTAAAGGATCCGTTAAAAAATTATCTGAAGCTGTAAAATCAATTTTTTCTAAACGCAAATCCCGAATTCCATCCCCTGATCCTAAAGGGTTATATTGAACCACAACCCCAGATTCTTTTTGATAAGCCGAGAACATCTTCGAATAAAAAGGAAAAGGAAACGAAGCGCCTGTAGCTTTCAACTTAACAGCTGCAACACTAATCTGTGTCATCATAAATACCGCTGTAATTAAAACCAATAATTTTTTCATCGCTAACATTATAACAAGCTCCTTTTATTAATTAAAATCATAAAAATCAAACTCAATTATTTTTTTTGCAACATTCGCGGTTGTTGATATTGTTTCTGTTGATTTTACTTGACCTATTCCTCTACTAACATCTTGAAAAGACCTGTTTGATTTAAGAGTACTCGACTCTTTAGCACTTTTTTTCGACACATCATCAGACAAAATATATACTATCTCTTCTTCAGTAAAAAATTGACTCTCTTGCAATGCTCGCTGTTCATCACGGCTTTGTTCGTCTGCCCATTTCATCATTCTTTGTTGAGGCGTTAACTGTATAAGAGATTCATTATGATAGATATTTTCATCATCATAGTATCTGTTTGAAATATGTTGCGCAAAAGAAACACAAGATAAAAAAAATAAATGAGTTAAAAAAAAGAGAATAATTTTTCTAATTTCAATCCACTTGTACATAATTATATTTAACGAGGTAAAAACCCAAAAGTAAAGAACTTTAACATTGCAAATTAACTGTGCTTTAGGTTT
>JBILGQ010000019.1:0-8993 GCA_044350955.1 Candidatus Marinamargulisbacteria bacterium
AATATACGCTAAAATTTTAGATATTTCTGATAATAAAATAAATGGTTCTGAACTTAAAAAATTTGGGAGAGAAAATAAAGAACTGCTAAGAAGTTTATATGAAGACGCAACTATTAAGCAGAATTCCGAATCTAAATATTTTTTGGCCAAACTTAATTGTACAGGCGATCCCTCGTGTTATATGCCTGATACGCTTGCTTTATTATCAGATTTAGCTATAAGTGGTCACGTAAATGCTGGTAATTTATTTATTGAGTGTTTGAATTTAGAATATAAAAAAGGCCTTAAAAAGTCAGTCGAAATATTTTTTGATCTTCTTGAAAAGAAGAACTCTAAGGCAACTATTAATGATAGTGCTAAGAATTACTTTGTAAACCGTTTAATTGATAGTGTTTTACCTGAAACTGATGCATTGTATAGTCGTTATAAAGGTATTTATAGTACATTTATACCAAAGATAGAAGAATCTGGTTATGCACCTGTATTATATTCACGATTTAAACGATCTACTACTGATGAAGAAAGAGTAGCCTGTATTAACTTGGCTAAAAAAGTCAAAAATTTATTTGTGCTTCGACATAGTCATAATGTTGATGATATAAAATTTGCTGCTGAACTTGGCGATGTTCCTTCTTTAAAAAATATTTTAGAAATTTTATCGGATCCAGAAGAAAAATGTTGGGTTTTAGACGAAATTATGCAATATAGTCTAGAATTAACAGAAAAAGAATTTAAAGATTATAAAAATATCTCTTTGCTTTTATTGTTAAAGAGAACATTAAAACTTTTTGGATTAGATGCAGGGAAGGAATTTAAAAAGAAAGTTATTGATAATTCAGAATGCGTTAAAAATGATGGTGACTTGAAAAAACAGATAGATCAGACAATTAAAAATTATAAAGCAAAAATGAGGAAAAAAATTAGAAATGAAGAGGGTTCAAAGAATCTTGCTCAAGAGCCTGAATTATTACTTGAAGTAACGCACAGTGAAGCTGGTAAATTATCTCCTGAAATCGCTGCCGACATTCCAACTCAAACTTCAGATCCTGCTCCTGCGCCCGTTATAATTCAAACTGTAGTAGAGCCTGCTAAATTATTGGTGAAGACAGAGATTGATCAAAAAAAAGCAAAAAGAGGTGCATCCCAAGTGCAAGAAACTGGGGGTGGAGCAGCAAAAACAAAGGGGGACGATTGGGCTGAGTTTGCTCGCTTTGAAGATTCTCAAGCTAATTTAGAGGCTATCTTTCCTGAAGATTTAAAAATATTTGCAGCAAATATTTCAAGAAAATTATGTATAAAAAAACGGTACATTAATACAGGAAATGTAACAGTTAATGAAGAAACTATAAAAGAGTTAAGTCATATAAGTATAGGAAAAAAATTTAGAAAAGATGGAGCAACATTGTTTGGCTATCTAATTACTCCTGTTGATAGTGCCGGAAAAAGAGATATTAATAATCAAAGATTTAAGCCAATGTGTGTTGCGCAGCATATTTCAACGACGAGTTACATTATCAAAGCATGCGATCCTAAATCTGGGTTAAAGCTCGGGCAAGTAGTTTTTTTGCTATAGTTGCATAATACGAGCAATTTGTAAATTAAGTTAAAAACATATTTAAATTTTGATAATTAATTAGTAAAATATTTTTAAAATATATAAAATGAGGTAAAAATTGGCAGGAAAAAGTGTTACTAGAGTAGGGGCTGCGAGTTTTAGGAGTAGTGTCACTGGTAATGGAGGTGGTGGTGTTTCTCGTAATGATGGCACTGTGGCTGCAAGGCGCCCTGCTGAAGTTGTGGGATCGAAGGTATATTTTCAACTAGATCCGAATACTGATGTGACGAAAACAGATAAATTCCAATATACATCAGAAGGGTTTGTTCCAATTTCAAAAGATACGGACCTTAGTGGTATGCATTCTTTATTAATATGTGACAGTAGTCAGAGTGAGATTTATAAAAAATTTGCAGAGTATGCAATTGAACTTTGTCTTTCAGATAAAAATGAAGCAGAAAAATTAAGGGACGTTGAGGCCTATTTTTCGGAGATATCAAGTGCTTCGGACGTAATTGTGACAGAATTAGATAATTTGAAAGAATATGCATTAGAGAGTCCAATAAAAAAAGAGTTAATTTATATTGCAGCTAAGTTGATGAAGCAATGGGGTGTTAATCAGCCTAAAATGGCTAATGAGGCATTACGATTATTTAAATTGGCTGCAAATTTAGGGCATGTTGAATCAATGTATGAATATGCTACTGCTTTAAACGAACGGCATGATGAAAAGAATGTAAAAATCTTGACCATAATAAAACGTTATTACGATACGGCCGCAAGACATGGGCATAAGTTATCTGAGCAAAGTTTAAAAGTTTTATCTATTTCTGATAGTGAAACAGTAAAATTCAAAAATTATCCTGGACTTGCAGAATTTTTTAATTTATCGGCTATTAAAAATAATAATTTGCAATCAAAATACTTGTTGGCAAAGTTTTTATGTAGAGCTAGTTATGAAAAATTTAAGGAGAAAATAGTTGCACTTTTATATGACGCAGCTTTGAAGGGGCATGCTAATGCGGTGTATTTGTATAAAGATTGTTTAAAAAAAGAGGTGCAAGCTGGGGATAAGCAACGCGGTGTTAATTTTTTTAATAAGCTAGATCAGGAAGAGAAATCTTTTCACTGGCATTATTTTAATGCTGAGATAAGTAGGATGTTTAATTATTCTCAAGAGGTATTATTAGATTTACAGGAAAAGCGCGACTTTCTTGTAAAAAAAGGGTACGCGTCGGCATTATATGATTGTTATGCTGCTAAACCTAAAGAAAGATTGGCGTGTTTTAAAATTGCGAAAGAAGTTGATGATATAGCTCTTCTTGGTGAGGGCTTGTTAGGCTATCAAGAATTAGCTGCTGAGCTTGGGGATTTAGACTCTTTAAAAAAAATGGTGGTAAGACAAGAGCTTTCGGAAAAACAATTGGCGATTTTAGATCAAATTAAGCAAAACACTATTGAACTGACAGATGTGGAACGACAAGATTATGATTGCCAGTATTTATTTTTAAAATTACGGATACTGTTAAATAAATGTGGTATTGACGCGGGGGTGCAATTTTTTGATGATGAAATAAAGACGTCGCCATATTATGTAAAAGAAGCGGCTTTTAAGAAGTCTATAACTGAGATTATTAATAAGTTTAAAAAGACTAACAAGACTAAAAATAATAAAAAAGTAGTGTCTGGCGCAGATAGCAGTCATGAAAAGGCTGCGTTATCAGGGGGCGCAAGTAGCGTTTTGGTGGATGAAAAACCTGTTGTTGAGGCAGGAGGTTCTTCTAGCTTAGTAGATCAATTAAGTGTTGTAGAAACAGAGAAAAAAGCTGATTTAGCTGTTGAAGTGACTGTGCAAAAAGAAGCTAGTGCAGAAGCGACACCGGTAGTGGCAGCAGTAGTAATGGCTGCGGAGTTAAAGTCGCCACGACGATCTTTGCTTGTTTCTTCAGCACAAGCAACTGCAAGTGCGTCAAAAGTAGAGGCTGACGAGTGGGCTTGTTTTAATCGTTTTGAATATTTTTCTGATAGATTAAAGACTATTTTTCCTGAAGAATTACAAAAGAATGCCGATTCTATTGCTTTAAAATTGAGTAAAACATTACATATAAATACCGGAAGAATAAGCGTTAATGGTTATAAGATAGAGAATATTAGTCATTTAAGTACTGGTAATAGAAATAAAACAGATGGTGCGACATTATTTGGTTTTATTGAGACGCCTGTTGATAGTGCCGGAAAAAGAGATGTTGTGAATCAAACATTTAAACCTTTTTTTGTAGCGCAGCATTTAACAACAAATACTTATATAATTAGATCGTGTGATCCTAAATTGGGATTTAAGCCCGGACAAGTGATTAAATTGATATAATGTATTTAACTCTTATACGCACTTTCAAATCGATTTTTTTATTAAAAACAAACAATTTTTAAGTAACTAACAGTATTTATTATTGAAACTCTTTCAAAAATGATGTTTAATTCTCTAAAATGAGAGGATTAAATAATTTATGACAGATAAAAAAACAAAAAAAACAATAAATGGGGCTGAGGCTTTAATTGCTTGTCTTGAAAATTTAGGAGTAGAGTATATATTTGGATATCCCGGTGGCGCGGCTATTCCGATTTTTGATGCTATTTATGATTCTAAGAAATTAAAACTTATTTTGGTGCGTCATGAGCAAGGCGCTACCCATATGGCTGATGGGTATGCCAGAGCAACCGGAAAACCCGGCGTTGTTTTAGTGACATCGGGCCCTGGTGCTACCAACACGGTTACTGGTTTATTAACTGCCATGATGGACTCTGTTCCTATGATTGTTATTACTGGTCAAACCATTACCTCTTCTTTGGGTAAAGACGCTTTTCAAGAAGCCGATGTATTTGGTATTACCGCTGCCGTTGTAAAACATAGTTATTTGGTTAAAAATGCCAATGATATACCTCGAATTACGCATGAAAGTTTTTATATTACTAATACAGGTCGCCCGGGGCCAGTTTTGATTGATTTGCCTAAAGATATTAGTTCATCGCCTTGCACAGCAGATTTAAAAAATATTACTATGGAATTACCAGGATTTAAAATGGTAAAACCTGCTAAAGAAGACTCTATTAAAGCTATGGCGCGTGCCTTAAAGTTAAGTAAAAAGCCCTTGATTTTAGTTGGCCAAGGAGCCATTATTTCGAAAGCTCATAAAGAAATTAAAGAATTAGCCGAAAAATTAAATGCTCCTGTAACGAATACTTTATTAGGAAAGGGCGCTTTCCCGGAGACACATAAATTGTCCACTGGTTTTTTAGGTATGCACGGAACCGCTGTTGCTAATAAAGCAGTTGCGGCTTGCGATTTGATTTTTTCTATTGGGTCGCGTTGGGACGACCGTATTACACCGGCAAATATTTTGCGTTTTTGCCCCAATGCCATTAAGTTGCACATTGATATTGATGAGGCTGAGATTAACAAAATTGTTACTCCTGATGTTAGTTGTGTGGGTGATGCCAAAGAAATATTGCAACGCTTAATTCCCTTAGTAACGGCCTGTGATAGCGCTAATTGGGTAGAAGAAATTTTAAGAAATAAGAAAAAATTCCCGCTTAGTTATAAAATTCATGGTGGGTTAAAGGCTCAACATGTTTTGGATGAGATGTATAAATTAACAAAAGGTAAGGCGATTGTGACTACTGATGTAGGGCAACATCAAATGTGGTGTGCGCAATTTTATAATTGTGATAGGCCTAATCAGTGGCTTAGTTCGGGCGGTGCTGGTACTATGGGCTTTGGCTTTCCGGCGGCTATAGGAGCTCAATTCGGTTGCCCCAATGACTTGGTAGTAGCCGTAGTAGGAGATGGGGGATTTCAAATGACGTCTTTTGAATTGAGTACTGCGTTTATTCATAAATTGCCTATTAAAATTTTGATTATAGACAATAAATATTTAGGCATGGTTCGGCAATGGCAGGAATTATTTTATGATCAGCGTTTGTCTGGAGTTGATTTACATGGGAATCCGGATTTTGTAAAATTGGGCGAAAGCTATGGCATTAAAGGGTTTCGAATTAAACGTCCTGCTGATGTTCAGAAAGTACTAAAACGGGCTTTGGCTTATAATGAGGGTCCTTGTATTATTCATGCGGAAGTTGTGAAAGAAGATAACGTGTTTCCTATGATTCCAGCAGGTGGAGCCGCTGAAGATATGATTATTTCAAGACCGATAGCAAAATTAAGTAAACCACAAGGAAGTACCTAAGATGACAGATAAATCAGAATTAATCCGTGAAAATACACATACCATTTCGTTATTAGTAACGAATAAACCAGGGGTGTTGCTTCGCATTTGTTTGGTGTTTTCTCGACGTGGATTTAACATTGAATCGTTAGTCGTATCACCTGCTTACGATGGGCGTTATTCACGTATGACCATAACGGCTCGGGGTGATAGAAGTATTTTAAGTCAGATTATTAAACAATGCGCTAAGTTAATCGATGTAGTTGAAGCCTCAGAGTACGATGCCTCAGAGTCTATAGAAAAAGAATTTGCTTTGGTAAAAGTGAAAATGTCGCCTAAACATCGGGTAGAATTATTGCAATTGGTTCAGCATTTTGATGCTCATTGTGTAGATATTTCCGAGGATACTTTGGTTTTTGAAATCGTAGGAGATAGTGCGAAATTAGATAACTGTATAACCATATTTGAACCGTTTGGGATAATAGAAATGGTGCGTTCTGGTAAAATGGCTATTGCTAAGGGTGCTTTAGAGAGCTAAATTTTGCTCGGGTCTTTCTAAACTGGGTCTTTCTAAACTGGGTCTTTCTAAACTAACCGATACAAATTTATTCGATGAGAAATCATCGATGATTTTTCGGTAACAACGGGTTAAATCAAGTTCAGCTCCTTTTTGTAAAAAGTGTAATTGTTTGGTAATACTGTTGGTTATACTTGCTATATCTGATTCAAGATGGCTTAAATTATAGCGTTTTTTTAATTTTTCTGGATACTCTTTTTCTAGATAGTCTAATAAAAAATCACTTAAATCTTTGTCGTTTACTATACTTTGTTTAATGGCCAAGCAAAGCGCTAGTTTTACGGCTGTGCCTGTTTGGTCTAATTTGGGCCATAGTATACCGGGTGTATCTATTATTTCTAGGTGCTGGTTGATTAAATTTCCTTTGGTATGTTTGGTAACACCAGGTTTGTTTTGCACTTTGGCAACCGATTTATTGGCAATTCGATTAATTAAAGCTGATTTTCCGACATTCGGAATTCCGCAAACCAATACTTTCGATACATAAAACCGTTTAGTTTCTTTTTTGCTTTCGGCAATTTGATTGCATAGCCCGAGTAAATTTTTTATTCCTAGGTGTTTTGGTATATTTAATAACACGCAGTATTTTGACTTGCCTTTAAAATAGTTTACCCATTCTTTTGTTATTGCTGGATCGGCTAGGTCTATTTTTGTTAAAGCAATAATATGCGTTTGTTTTTGGCTTACGAAAGTATCAATTAGGGGGTTTCTTGAGGCTAGCGGAATACGGGCATCTAGACACTCAATAATAATATCGATGCTACTTAGTTTGCTTTTTAATTCTTTAATGGTTTTGGCCATGTGGCCAGGAAACCAATGGATGTCTTGTTTCATGTGTTGTTCTGATCTTGTTTTATTTTTTGCCGTTTTTTTGATTTTTGTTTTTGTTTTCTGATTCTATCATAGTTGTCTTGATTAAGCTCGATACCAAAATAAAGACATAGTTTTTCTAATAACTGACGTTTTGCAAAAAATAAGTTTTCTTCTCTTGATCGGCTTTTATGGCATTTAACGGTTAGTTCGCTGGGAATGTGTTTGATGCTGACGCAGTTTTTGCTGCTGTTCTGTTTTTGGCCGCCATTTGAATTCCCTGTTATGTAACTTATTTTTAAATCGTCTTTTGTTAACCCAAGTGCTTCGAAAATGTGATTGAGATCGTTGATTTTTTTGCCTGATGGAATGCTCATTTGTGAGCCCGTATCATTTCGCGTTTGCCTGGTGGGCCTTGTAGGGTTTCTATTCTGAATCCGATTTGTGTTAATAGGCGTTTTATGCTGCCTTTAGCGCAGTAGGTGACGAGTATGGCGCCTTTTGTCATGTGATGAAAGATTTTTTCGAATAGTGCTTTGCTCCAGCAGTTTTCTTGATGGCGGGGGCTAAAGGCATCGAAATAAACTAGGTCGTATTGTGCTGTAAGGGGGTAATTTAGTATGTCGTTGTGAATTTTGCTTAGATAAAAATTTTCGTTGATTTTTAATTCTGTGTTCCAGTGGCTATCGTGAAATTGTTGAATAAATAGATTTTGTAATTCGTTTGATTGACCGTAATTTAGTTGGGTGTAGAGGTCTTTTTTTAGCGGGTACAGATCTATACTGTGATAGATGATATTTTGTGTGGGGGATTTGTGTTGAAGCGTTAAAAAGGCATTAAGACCAGTGCCAAATCCCATTTCAAAAATAGTTAAATTTTCTTTGTCCGAAAATAGATCTAAACCAGCGTTTATAAATACATGCATAGCTTCAGTATAAGCGCCGTGGATGCTGTGATAGTGTTCGTTGAATTGCTCAGAAAAGACAGTTTGAGAGCCATCGTTGCTTAGGGTAATCATGGCTGTATTATAGAGGCGACTTATTGAAGAGCCAAGAAGCACTTGCATTATTAAGCGCTAACTTATACATTAAATTATAGATTAAAGAGTGATTTTTTAAGTACGATGTTAATAGTAATCACGATATTGATTGATAAATATATGAAATAGGGTAGGGAATCGTGTCTCATAAGCCGCTTAGATTTTTGACGCAAGAATCAATTTTATTATTGAGTATTTTTAAATGGGTGATTTTGGCGTCACTTATTGGCTTAATTGTTGGAACGGCTACTGCTGTATTTTTGTTTTTATTAGAGCATGCGGTTCAACTTACAGCCCAGTTTGAATGGTATTATTTGGGTTTGCCCATTGTAATGGCCTTTTGTATTTGGATTGTTAGGGCAATTGCACCTGAGGCCGAAGGCCATGGTACAGAAAAAGTGATTCGGGCTGTGCATCAAAGCAATGGTAAAATGCGGGTCAGAATAGTGCCTATAAAATTAATGACGACTATTCTGACCATTATGTTTGGGGGGTCGGCGGGTAAAGAAGGGCCTAGTGCTCAGATTGGAGCAGCTTTGGCATCAGGTTTTGCTCAGTTGTTTCATTTTACGCCTGAAGATAGAAAAAAATTAGTAATTTGCGGAATTTCGGCTGGTTTTACAGCTGTGCTTGGAACACCAATAGCCGGTGCAATTTTTGGTGTCGAAGTATTATTTATGGGAAAATTATTGTACAGCGTGTTACTGCCGTCGTTTATTTCGGGGATGATGAGTTTTCAGGTTGCATCAGCTTTGGGTGTCGAGTATCACTATCATATTATACCGTTTC
>JBILGQ010000020.1:0-8981 GCA_044350955.1 Candidatus Marinamargulisbacteria bacterium
CGATAAAACAGTGATCACGACAAAAGAAAATGTCAAAAAAAATGAGCCTTTACCCGAGAAAACGGCTCAAGTAAAAAAAGACGATACTCTTAAAAAAGACCCTTTACCAGAAATTGCGGCATTAAACAAAAAAGGTGAAGCCGAAACAGAAAAAAATAGCCAAGTTACCGTTAATATCTCTGAAAAGCCCGATGATCAGAATGTAATTAAGGTGCTTTCTGAGCCTAAAATTAATGCTAAAAAAAGTAAAGATTTACTTAAAAGAGTCATCATTGTAGATGCTGGCCACGGAGGGAATGACCCAGGGGCAATCGTTCAAGGTCAGTATTATGAAAAATACTATACGATAGATATTGCAAAAAAATTGGCAGAAAAATTAAAAGACGAAGGGGCAAAAGTTATTATGACACGTAGTGATGATACAAATCCTTCTTTAAAGCGTCGTACAGAAATCGCTAACGACAGTAAGGCCGATATTTTTGTAAGTATTCATATTAACTCTTTTTCTACACCAGATATTCATGGTTCTTCAACCTATTATTACAAACCAAAAGACCAAAATCTGGCTCTTTTTGTACAAAATCAATTAAAAAAAGATTTAGGCATTCTAAGTAATGGTATAAAACGAAATCGATTTTACGTCTTAAGATACACCGAAATTCCCTCGATATTAGTAGAAACCTTATACATGACAAACCCAAATGAATTCGAATTAATTCAAAAAGAAAGCTATCGTGAACAGGTTGCCTCATCGATATTGCTTGGGATTAAGGGTTATTTTAAATCCTATACTCCTGAAAAGAGTCCGACATCGAAGAAAAGACGTAATTAAAATGGTTCTGTCGCGAAATACCCAAGCATTTGGCGACGTCACTGATTTTTATATTGGACCGTTTGCGACAGTCTCAAGATGTTCTCTGTCACTTATTTAATTGCTTGATTCTTTCGCAACAGTCCCAAGCTCTTTAAATTCTTTTCTGCGAAATATTTTAGCATGAAGTACATACAAAGAGGGTGTTAAAAATAACGTCACGACTGAAGCAAAGGTTAAGCCCCAAGCTACGGCCATTAGCATTGGTATGATAAACGCGTTATCACCGCCAAATCCGTAAACGGTGGGGAATAATCCGGCAGCTGTAGTAACAGAGGTTAAAATAATGGGTCTTAAACGCTTAGCCGTGCCATCTGCGATAGCTTCTGTATTAAAACCTGATTTTTCAACTTCTATGTTAATACTTTCTATCATAATCAATGAGTTATTTACAACAATACCCGTTAACCCAATCAACCCAATAATAGCCGTAAAGCCAAAAGGCTCTGAATGCATATAAAAGGCAAAAATTATACCTGGTAATGTAAAAGGAATAGAGCTCATGACAACAATAGGTTGTGTAAAGCTATTAAACAAAATGACTAAAATACTGTAAATGCCGATTAAGGCAACTATCATGGCTATGCCTAAACTTTGCATGGCTTCTTGGGTATCTCGTTCTTCACCACCAAATTCATAGTTTAAGCTTGGGTAGCGTTTTTGTTGCTCTATCGTAAAATCACGAATGGCTTTATTTACCTCAACAGCTGTTGTAATATCGGTATCTACATCGGCGTATAAAGTAACCGAACGCAATTTATTGTAATGCGATATTTTTAAAATATCATTATCTTCTTTACTTTGAACCAAATTATTAATCGGAATATACTGCCCTTGCTTATTTTGAACTAACAATGAACGTACATTTGAAAAATTCGTTTTGTCTTTTTCTGGCACAGATAAGGTAATATCTATTTCTTCGTCATACCAACGCACGTCTGAGATGGTGCTTCCTTGGTAAAAGGTTCTGACAGAGTCTATAATGCTGGGCACAGGAATTCCCTGTCTGGCAGCATTTAGATGGTCTATTTGAACAGAGACACGTTTTTTACCTCTGCCTTCACTGGTTTCGGGGTTAATAACACCTTTTTGTTTCGTTATAAAATTAAACAGTTCATTAGTAGCATCTGTTCGCTCTTTATCGTTTGATGAGATAGTCGTGATAGTAACCGGCTTGCCTACAGGCGGGCCATCTTGCATCGGAGACACTATTAGGCGCGTAAAACCAGGTAGATGTTTAACACGTGTTTCTAAATCATCCATAATTTGCTTGGCGTTTCGATCGCGCTCTTTAAAAGGTGTTAAATACACAAAAACGTTTCCTACTGCCGAATGATTAGTGTTCGTTCCCTGTGTTGCAATGGGGGCCTTTTGCTCGCCTATCGTAGTAACATAGCCACTAATTTCTTGCTTTGGCATTTTGTCTACAATGGCTTCGATTTTTTTAGCCAATTCACCGGTAGTTGTTAGAGGTGTTCCAACTTCGGTTTCAAACTCTATCGTACCGTATAAACCATCGTCATTACTAAACAATATAAACTGCATTTTAGTGACTAAAATAAAAATTGAAAAAGCAAATAAAACTAAAAAGCCAATAATAATAGCGCTTTTATAAGAGTTTAATAAATACTGTGTAGCTCGTTTATAACTGTTTTCTAAGCGATTAAATAATTTATTTCGAATATCAGGTTTTTGAGCTAATTTACTATCGGCTAAATGTGCAGGTAAAATAAAAAGCGCTTCGACCAACGAGGCTAATAAAATAAAACTAATCACTATGGGCATCTGAATCATAAACTTGCCCATTACACCCGACATAAACATTAAAGGCATAAAGGCAACGATAGTGGTAGCAACAGTCGCGATTACAGGCCACATCACTTCAACCGTTCCTTCAATAGAGGCTTGTTTAGGGTCCATACCTTTTTCACGGTATTTATAAATATTTTCAGATACAACGATAGCATCATCTACAAGCATACCTAAGACTAAAATAATGCCCATTAACGAAATAAAATTAATGTTAACATCAAACATGGGTAAAAAGAAAAAGGCCAAGAAAATAGCGGTAGGTATTCCCATAGCTGTCCAAAACGCGATGCGTCTTTCTAAAAAAATCATTAAAAAGAATAAAACTAAAAACAACCCAGAAATAGCATTGCTTTTCACTAAGTCTAATAGCGCGACCACGTCAACCGAGTAATCGGTTACTGTTTGAACCTGTACTGAAGAGAACCTGGCCGAAAATTGAGGTAAAAGTGTGTTTACTACTTTTGTGGTATCTAATATATCTTGTTCTGATTTTTTAAGGACAGATAATTGAATAGCCGGTTTAGAGTTATATCGAAATATTTTTTCTGGAATTTTAAAGGTTTCTTTAATTGTTGCGACATCTTTTAATAAAATTCTATTATTTTGAAACCCCGATCGAATGACCACATTTTCGATATCAGAAATAGATTTAAAATCTGATCGAATAACAATTTTTTTCTCAAACTCGGTTTTAATATCGCCACCGGCTTGGCGTGAATTTTGTTGGCGAATGGCGACTGAAATATCTTGAAATGATAATTGATACTGGGTTAATTTTTTATAATCGACTAACACATGGATTTCGCGCTCATTTAAGCCCGTGATAATCACTTTAGATACTTCTCGAAGTTGAAGAAGTTCGTCTTCTAAAGCTAAAGCGGCTTTATACATCGCGTCGTAATCATTCGTTTTAGAACTTATGGCGATATCAACAACGGGGATGCGTTCGTTATCTACTTTTTCTACAGCAGGTCGTTTTGGTAAATCTGTGGGGAAGTCGGTGATTTGATCCATTAATTTTTGTATATCGGCCTCTGCTTTTTCAGGATCTGCGACATCCTCCATCTCTACCGAGACTTGCGATAGATTTTCAACCGATGATGAACTAACACGTTTGATATCTGATAGATTACTTAATTTTTCTTCGATTTTATTGGTTATTTTAAGCTCGATATCTTCGGCCGATGCGCCTGGGTATACCGTACTAATAATAATCATGCCAAAATCTACAGCAGGGTAGCCGGTGCGATTCATTTTATATAGGCTAGTTCCGCCTAAAATAAATACAAATAATAAGATTAGATGAACGACTTTAGGACGCGATATTAAAAATTCTATTATTTTTCTCATGGTTTTACCTTATGTAATAAGTCATCGCTTAACTGAAGCAATGCTAGGTGGGTTAAATCTTTTTGAATGGCAAAATCTATTAGTTGAAGCTGGTCTTGCAGTAGGTCGCGCTGAGCCTCTATGATGATAATTAACGAACTGCGTTGGGCTCTTTTGTAGGCGTTGGCTTCTAATTGTTCGATAGAGCGCGAAAGCTCTATAATTTCTTTTTGATGCGTTATATTATCGGCTAATAAATTGCGCTGTAATAATAATTTATCAAAATTATATGATAATTCTTGTTGAAGTATAGCTTTGTCGTTCGCTAAACGTTTAGAAGCAAATTCTGCTTTTTCGATTAGTGATTTTGACTGAGTTTGTTGTTTAGAAAACTGACCGGAAATGCCTATAGAGGCACTGTTCGCTGATCCTAAGTTTTCTATCATTGAAGACGTATCGTTACCAAAAGAGGCGGTCGAAAGACTAGCATTTAAGTTCAGTTCTTTCTTTTGCATTTCTTCGGCAATACGCTTATCAAGCTGAATGTCTTTCTCAAGTTCCTCTAAAACCTGAAAAGGCAAACTAGAAAATACTTTTTCTTTTGATACAGAAAAAGACTCTATACTTTTATACACGTTTAAATCGGGGCTAATAGGCTCTTTAATACCTATTTGTTCTTGAATTAGTTTTGTTTGTTGGTCTAAATTACTTTTTTCGTTTTTGTAAGCTCTTTCGGTAAAGAGCAAGCGTTTTTTGGCTCGATACTCGTCTTGTTTATCGACTAATTTATCTTTTAACAAAGCCGATGTAATCGTGTACTGATTTTTTGCTTTTTCGATTTCTAGCTTAAGAACATCCACCCGTTTTTGTAAACGAACCCAGTTTAAATAATCGTTTAAACAGAGTAGCAAAAATTCTTCTTCATCTTCTTTGCTGCTTAGTTGTAATAATTTTTTTTGGGTAGAGAGTTTGTTTTTTTGAGAGTCTGACAATAACCCTTTATAATTTTTTAAAAGAGGTTTTGTATACGAGTAAGTAAGCCCAATTTGTAAAATATCAGGAATAGTCAGTGAAAATGACGGCGTTTCGACTGCTGGGGGGTTCAAGCTTTGACTATGATAAATCGATAAACTATGTATGCTGCCATTAATTTCTTTGCTTTGACCAGCGTTTATATTGATGTTACGTACTTCTGGGGCAAAACTTCCTACAAAACTAACACCCCCAAACCCATAAGTTCCGTTAAAAAATAAATGCGTGTCCCATTGCGCAAACTGCTGGTTAACCAAAGCCTCTTGCTCACGTTCATGATTGTAAATGCGCTTTAAAGTGGGGTTATAAGCATAAAGAGAGTTTAGATAATCAGTTAAACTGATATTTTTAGCTTGTAATACAGTGCTAAGTCCAAGCATAAGCAAAATCAAAAATTTATAGATCTTAGTTGCATTCATTGCCGATATGATAACTAAAAACTGAGCAGAGTAAAAGCTTCGATTTAGCTTGAATAAGCTTGAATGAATAGGGTATCGTTTAAGTATCTATGAAAGTATCTGTTTTCTATACGCTGTCTTGGCTTTTTATACTGGTAATTACCGGTTATTCTTCGAATGAGAGAATCGAAAGGAAGATTACGAAAGACAGTGAGTTTACAGGAAAGTCTCTTCGCTCTTATAAGTACATCCAAAAAACACAGTTTGACTTGTCTCAATTTAGAGACATCTCAAAAGACCAATTTTTTCATTCAGGTTCAGAAAAGCTGTATTTTTATTCGTCGCAATTTAAAAGAACCCACATAGCTGACGCTATCTATACAGGCTTTTATATGCACGACACCCAGTTTATACAAAGTTCGCTCACAAATACTGGCTTTGATAGTTCTAGCCTTCAGGGGCTGTATTTTGACAAAAGTTCTCTTAAAAACATCACGTTTATACGGTCGATTATTACAAATATTACCCTAAACGAGAGTAAGGCTTCGAATTTATTCTTTTTTGATAGCTCGGTAGATAAAGCTAGCAAAGAGCAACTGAACCACATTAAAACTGTGTACTATAGCATAGCCGATGTTGAGGCAGCAGCCGCAAAAAAACAGCTGGTCGAGGGGCCATTTTTTTACAAGCAACGCTTAACAAACACACGTTTTAGTGGAATACACTTAAAAAAAGCTAGTATACAAAATTCTGTGTTTAATAATGTGTTAATGCGCGAGGCTAAGTTAAGTGATTCTCGTGTATTTTTTAGCCGTTTTTATAATTTGAAGGCCTATAAATTGTACTTAGAGAATATAGATATAACACAGAGTGTATTTGAAAATGCTGATTTTTCGTCGGCGAAGTTTGTAGATGTAACTATAAAAAACACGACATTTAAAAATTGTAATTTTCAGAAAAGTGACTTTAAAAATGTTACTCTTATAAATTGTCATTTTGATGACTGTAAGTTTAAAGGTAACAAACAGAGTAAGGTTATTCAAAAAAATTCTAGCGGATTTAAAGAGTCTTTATGATAGCGTTTCCAAACATTGATCCGATACTGTTACAAGTGGGCCCTATTGCGATTCGATGGTACAGCTTAGCTTATATTTTTGGGGCGCTATTACCTATTTATGTATTTAAATCGTTGTTTAGAAAACAAAATATGTCTGTTGATGATGCTTTTAATTTAGTGTCTTATATTATGATAGGGGTGATTTTTGGCGGGCGTTTGGGGTATGTGCTGTTTTATGATTGGCAGTATTATTTGCTGTATCCTGGGGCTATTTTTGCGATTTGGGAAGGGGGAATGAGTTATCATGGCGGGGCATTAGGGGCCAGCATAGGGGTTTGGCTTTATTCTAGAGTCTATCAAAAATCGCTGTGGAGTTTATTAGATATTTTGGCTATAAGCAGTACCATTGGGTTGTTTTTTGGTCGAATTGCTAATTTTATTAATGCCGAACTTTATGGCCGAGTGACTGATGTTTATTGGGGGATGATATTTCCCGGTGCTGGGTCATTGCCAAGACATCCCTCACAGCTATACGAAGCATTTTTTGAAGGAGTCGTTTTATTTTGTATCCTGTATTTTGTTCAAAAGAAATTAAATCCAAAACCAGGGGTTTTATTTAGTTGGTATCTTATAATTTATAGTTTTTTTCGATTTTTCATCGAATTTTATCGAATGCCCGATAGCCAACTGGGCCTTATTGCAGGCCCTTTTTCTATGGGGCAAGTACTATGTATAGTGTATTTTGTGTTAGGACTGATCTTGAACAGCTTACAAAATAAAAAATCTAACGAATAAATTCAAAGACCTCGTCTGTCGCATAACGCAATTTTTTAGCATCTGCATATTTATCTAATTCACTACGAAATCCAATGCAAGCACATACAACAGATCGCAACCCTTGTTCTTTTAATCCCAAAATTTCGTCATATTGATCCGATTCAAATCCTTCCATAGGGCAAGCATCAATGTCTAGACTTGCACACACTGTTAATAAAGTTCCCAAAGCTATATACACTTGTGATTTCATCCAATGATAGCGTGACTCGGCATCTCTACTGTTGAGAAACCCTTTCATCATGTCTTCATAGGGCTTTAAATCTGTTCTAGAACCTCCACGTTCTTGAACACTAAGTTCTAGATATCTATCAACATTTTGATCTGTAAATGTAAGAGGAACACAAAATACTATCAATTGGGACGCATCAACGACTTGTTTTTGCCCCCAACTTTTTGATAATAATTTGGTTCGAATATCTTTATTTTCTATTACTAAAAATTTCCAAGGTTGCAAACCAAATGAAGAAGGGGTTAAACGCAAGGCCTCTAAAACAGTTGTCAGTTGATCATTGCTTAACTTTTTTTCAGCATTAAAGATTTTAGTTGCGTATCGGCGATTCAATTTTTCAATAAGTGTCATAATTTTCTCCTTTTTATATAGTAAGCACCTTACTTTTTATCACATAAAAATACTCGTGTCCATCATAGTCATGCTCTGGCGAAATGGGGTTTATATTTTCTGAACAGCGTCTAAAATAAGTTGATTCACCAAGTCGGGTTTGGCACGGCCTTTGGTTTCTTTCATAATTTGACCCATTAAAAAATTGGCTGAAGCTGTCTTTCCGGCTTTAATTTTTTCAACGACATCTAAATTTTCTTTTAGTATTTTTAAAACAATACTTTCAAGTTCCTGGCTATCTGATATTTGCCCGCCACCCAGTTCTTTAATACAGTCTGCTACCGATTTATTACTGCTAAATAGTTTTTCTATCACCGATTTGGCAATTTTACCTGATATAGCACCGCTTTCTATTTCATTCACCAAATCAGCAAAAATTTGAGGAGAAACTGACGAGCAGCTAAAGCTTTGATTTTGCTCTTTTAGCATGGCATTAAAATCGCCTACCAGCCATTTTATAGCCGTTTTAGGAGGGGTGTTTTTAAGCAGGCCAAGCACTTGTCTAAAATAAGCATCCAAGGCCACGTCTCCTAATAAAACTTTTATTTCATGTTCAGAAAAACCGTATGTTTCGCTATACTCAGTTATTTTTTCGCTAGGTAAAGGGGGCAAGCTCGCTTTGCAAGCCTGAATGTAGGCTTTACTTAAAAGTAGAGGCGGTAAATCGGGTTCGGGGAAGTAGCGGTAATCATGGGCGTCTTCTTTGCCGCGTAGCGATGTTGTTGTTTGTGTGGCTTCATCAAAGTTGCGTGTTTCTTGAATAATAACTCCGCCAGATACTAAGATGTTTTTTTGGCGTTCAAATTCAACTTGAATGGCTTTTTCAATGCTTTTAAACGAGTTGACGTTTTTTATTTCACTTCGCGTACCAAACTTGGAGCTTCCTTTTTCACGTAAAGAAATATTTACATCGGCACGCAAAGACCCTTCTTCCATGTTTCCGTCGCAAATACCAATGTGTTGCACAATTAATTTAAGCGTTTCAACATAAGCTCTTGCTTCAGCGGCCGAACGAATATCGGGTTC
>JBILGQ010000259.1:0-2598 GCA_044350955.1 Candidatus Marinamargulisbacteria bacterium
TTGTAGAGGGTAGGGCTCATATTGCGTCTACTGTTGCTGCTTTGCCTGATGCAGATAAGCGTTTGGATGTAGCCATGTTTGCTCATACCGCACAGTATTTACCTGTTGGCTCGAGTATACATAATTTAGGAATACAGGCATTAGTACTTCAAAAACAACTTGTGCGACAGCAGAAAGAACAGGCCCTTAACAGTGTAACTGAGTCGGTTTTAAACTATCGTATTCAACAGTTAGCCAATCAGGCTTTGGATGTAGCCTATAAAACAGGACAGCCCTTTATGGAAGGGCTTCGGCCAGTTATTTCAGATGTTCTTGCAAAAGCGCCTCGATTTTCATCTAAGGTCTAATTTTGGCGTATCTAGCGCGAGCTGCATTTTCTACAGCTGCTAAGCCTTTACCAAGGCGAATAACAAAGATAGTTGGTCAATTATCTGAGTGTTTAAACCCCCGTACGGCTATGATGAAACTTGTTCGTTCTGTAGATAGTGAGTTAATTATTGGAGACAAAAAAATTACTAAGCCTGCGCCTTTTATTGCTTTAGGTAAGCCAGCTTTAGAACAAGCATTAGCATATTTAAATATTGCTGGTTCTTCAGGTCCTGGGCTGGTTGTTTTGAAGAAAGGCTTGCCTTATTCGGAAGCTTCTTTACAAGCGGTGAAAAAATTAGGGGTGAATGTTGTATATGGGAATCATCCGAATCCGGGCGAGGACTCTTGTTTAGCTGCTTGTGAGATTAAACGTTTTATTCAACAGTTGCCTTCGAATACTTCAGATCTTGTTGCTTTGGTTACAGGCGGTACAACAGCTTTGATTTCTAATAATTTAGAAGCTGCTAAGCATCGGTCAAAATTAATGTCTGAAGGTCATTCTATTGAAGTGTTAAATACGTCTAATAAAGAACAGGAACTTTTGCACGGTGGCTTAGCTGCATTTATACGACAAGAACAGCCTAATTGTTATATACACTCGCTTATTTTAAATGACGTTGCACCGAATGGCTTGCATTTAGTAGGAAGCGGCCCAACTATAGATAATCACAAAAATAGTTCTGTATATGAATTGCATTCTTCAGAGCAGGTAAAAAAGATCTTAGAAACGTATTTAGAGCAACAGGGTTATGTCTTGCATGTATTGCCTTCAGATTTTTTGTCGCATAAAGAAGCAGAGGTAGTTGGAAATAAATTAGCCTGGTTGTCTTTAGGGCTGCAAAAACAATTTTCTGATAAGCGATTAGCATTTGTAGCTGACGGAGAGGCAGTAGTTTCTCAAACGATTCAGCCGGGAGCCATCGGAGGGCGTTGTAGTTTAATGGCTGCGTCGGCTGCTAAAATTTTGAGAGGATCTAAACATATTGATTGGCTTTCTCTAGCAACAGATGGGGATGATGGAAACACTAGAAGACCAGGTTTTTGGGTAAATGGTAAAACGGCTACGCATGTTCAGAATTTAGAAAGATCAATTCAATCTGGGAATTCCGGTGAGGCATTAATTTGTTCTGGTTATGCATTGCCTCCACAAGGTGAATATAGTTCTAATGTTCGTGATTTAGTTGTTGGGTTTGTTGGGATTGAATAAAAATTAAATAAAAATTTTTAAAACTATATAAAAACGCTGTTCAGGCATAGTTTTGTGCTTTTTTAAATCTATACAGGCTCTGTCGCGAAATACCCAGTCTGACCAATTTTAGCCCGGCTTATTCTATTACCATAGAACTTCGCCGTGCTAGAAAGTGTCCATCTTGGGCATTTGGCGACGTCGCTGATTTTAATTCCTACTCATTTTGCGACAGTCTCATACACTCAAAAGTCGGTAATATGTAAATAAAGTATAAAAAACATTCAAAGATTATTAATTTATTAGTAAAATATTATTTATAATATATAAAATGAGGTAGAAAAATGTTTAATGTAGGTAATGTAGGCAAAGTTGCTTCTTCTTCTTCTTCTTCTTCTTCTTCTTATGCTTCTGCTGCAGCATCTATTAATGATTTAAGAATTCAGAGAATATGTTTGTTCAAGCCCGATGATCCTAGAACCCTTGAAGGTGATTTCTTAATAAAAATTTGTGACCTTGGTTTACCTTTAAACGAACAATTGTATGCTGCTAATAAATATTTAAATGAAGTCTGTAAGACCCCAGAATGGCATGATACGGAATGTAAGAATTTAATTAAATTTGCAGTTAGGACTCCGTTAAATGTATCTGTTCTTGCTTATGCCGGAACTTTGCTAACTTCTTTTTCTAATGATTTTAAAAAAATTAATGAAGGCATGCAATTATTGAAATTAGCTGCAAATAAGCGGGATATTTATTCGATGAAATTATATGTTAAGTTGTTAAACGAGAACTGTGATTCTAATGACAAAGAAGCAAGTGATAGTATAAAACGTTATTACAGTTTACTTGGTAAATTTGGTGATAATCTTGCAGAAATATACGCTAAAATTTTAGATATTTCTGATAATAAAATAAATGGTTCTGAACTTAAAAAATTTGGGAGAGAAAATAAAGAACTGCTAAGAAGTTTATATGAAGACGCAACTATTAAGCAGAATTCTGAATCTAAATATTTTTTGGCCAAACTTAATTGTTCAGGC
>JBILGQ010000260.1:0-2581 GCA_044350955.1 Candidatus Marinamargulisbacteria bacterium
AATAAATGTTCGACTCCCCAAAAACAACCACCGGCAAAATAGGCTTTTTTAATTTTTTTAGGGGCTGTTTCTGCTTTGAATACTAAGGAAATCGAATTAACGCAGTGTCGTATGTTTTTTTTGGTAAAGCCTTCGCCTTTAAAAACATGGCCTAAATGGCCCTTGCAGTTTGCACACACTATTTCGGTGCGTGATCCATCGGGATCAGGAATGCGTTTTACTGCACCGGGTATCTCGTCATCGAAGCTTGGCCAGCCGCAATTCGATTTAAATTTGTCGCTTGAATTGTATAATTTAGCGTCGCATTGTTTGCAATGATAATTGCCTTTTTCGTAAAAATTATTGTATTTGCCTGTGTAAGGAGCTTCGGTTCCTTTATTAATAATTATGCGTTTTTCTTCAGCGCTTAATTGATTAAAGGGTTTTTGGGGTTTAGTGACTTTTTCTGATTTTTCCATAGAATTTCCTCCTTTGCAGGCTAGTATTAACAGGATAAATAAACATAATACGAATAAACGTTTCATATGTGAGTATGAGTATAGCGTCGATTTCTATATTTTCAAGCATTAGCTAAACCTGTTACACTTTGATTCATGTCTAAAAACAAAAAAAATAAAAATGAACTGCCGTCTTTTACAATTGATGGTAAACGCCTGATATTAAAAAATGCCGTCTTAAAATTGGGAGAAGCTCAGGTCACTGCATGGCTTGAAGTAAAGGGAATTCCCTCATTACGTTATTTTAACGATCATGTCAGACGCTACGGCCCTAAATATTTTAGAGAACTTTTCGAACTGTCTCAATAAAATTTATGAAGCTCATTCTAACTGAAAAGCCATCTGTTGCACGTGATATTGCAAAAGTACTTAAAATTGATAATAAAAAAGATGGATATATCCAAAGTAGCGATACTATTGTTACCTGGGCTTTGGGGCATTTAATAGAGCTGTGTCAGCCTGACGAGTATCATGAAAGCTTAAAGCAATGGAATTTCGATACCTTACCTATTATTCCTGAACAGTTTAAAACGAAAGTCATTGAACAGTCTGCCAGGCAGTTTTTGGTAGTAAAAACATTGTTTCAAAAAGAAGATATATCTGAAGTAATTTGTGCAACTGATGCTGGGAGAGAGGGTGAGCTTATTTTTAGGCTTATTTACGAAAGTACCGGCTGCCAAGCCCCTATTAAACGACTTTGGATAAGTTCGCAAACCGATTCTGCCATAAAAGAAGGCTTTGAAAAATTAGAGGACGGAAATAAATATAAGCCACTTTACGACTCTGCTAAAAGCCGGTCAGAGGCTGATTGGATTGTGGGTATTAATGCTACACGTGCTTATTCGATTAAATTTTCACGGGGTCATGGTGTTATGAGTGTGGGGCGAGTTCAAACTCCTGTATTAAAACTGATTGTTGATCGTTATAAAGAACATATGGCGTTTAATTCTACGGTTTTTTATGAAATATTTGCCGATATTAAGCACGAAAATGGCAGTTTTACTGCAATATATGTTAAAGAAAAAGAAAGCCGATTTACTGATATTAAGCAGGCGGAGCAGATAAAGTTAGAACTGGAATCATGTTCATCTGGCATTATTTCCCACTTAAATCAACGTGAAATTAAAGAAAAACAGCCCTTGTTATACGATTTAACCGAGCTTCAAAAAGACGGAAATAGACTGTATAAATATTCGGCTGACGATACCTTGAAAATCATGCAAAATTTATATGAAAAACACAAAATTTTATCGTATCCAAGAACGTCTTCACGTTATATTTCAAAAGATATTGAAGCGAAATTGCCTGTTTTATTACATAGCATTTCTGAGCTGCCTCAATTTAAAACTCTAATTCAGCGATTAAAAGATCAAAAAGCTACAATGAACAGTCGCATGATTAACGATAAAAAAGTAACCGATCACCATGCCATTATTCCTACCGATAAAAAGCCCGATTTAAGCCAGCTCAGCGAAAAAGAAAGAAATATTTACGAGCTGGTTATTCGTCGTTTTTTGGCGACGTATTGCGATGAGTGCGAAAAACATCATACCGATATCACCGTGTTATTTGCTAAACACGAATTAAAAAGCAGTGGTACTATCATTACAAAAGCAGGTTGGAGAGAATTATACGATCATGATGATAGTGATATGGGGAATGAAATTAAATTACCTAAAGTAAGCGTAAACGACCCTGTTAGACACAAAAAAATCACTTTAAAAAAAGGGCAAACAAAAGCGCCTGCTTTGTATAACGAGGCTAGTATTCTAGCTGCTATGGAAACAGCCGGAAAAAACATCGATGATGAAGAATTAAGGCAAGCGATGAAGCATTGTGGTTTGGGTACTCCGGCAACAAGAGCTCAAATTTTAGAAAAACTCATTCATGTAAATTATATTATTCGTGATAAAAACAAACTTATTCCTACAGAGAAAGGTATTTATATTATCGACTCTGTGAAAGACTCGGTTTTGGGATCTGCTGAATTAACCGGAGAATGGGAAAAGCAATTAAACGAGATGGCTGAAGGAAAAAAGCCCAGAGAGGAATTTATGACAGATATTAAAGAGTTTACGAAAGAG
>JBILGQ010000261.1:0-2577 GCA_044350955.1 Candidatus Marinamargulisbacteria bacterium
AAACACAGTCTCTAAATGTGGGTGGAGTATTTTTGAAGGACAAACCGTAACAGGACTACCCATAGCAACCTTTGTAAATGGTCAACTGGTATACCGCGAAGGCGATTTTTTTGAAAAGTTTAAAGGTAAAGAAGTTGAGTTTAATTAACTTTTAATTAACTTGAGACTGTCGCAAAACGGTCCAACATAAACATCAGCGACGTCACCAAATACCCAAGATAAGCAATTTCTAGCACAGCGCAGTTCTATGGTAATAGACCTTGTCATTGCTTTAATAAAAAATACTCTTGAATATAAAAAATTAAATTGTTAAATTTTATTTTTACAAACAAAAAATAAGCAAATATTAAGGAGATTTCATGTTTAATTTAATGAAAATCAGTACAACTGCATTAGCAATATTAGGAACCCAAGCAAGAAAACCCATAAATAATCAGACACCTAGCACCTCTTCTACTAACAATTCTTCGACAGGTAATAACAGGGCAACTAATTTCCCTGTTAATGGGAGTGCTCTGGTCAAATCAACTGTTTTTCAAAGCTATCCTCATTCTGGCAGAAGAGCTCTAGACAATTCAACTTATTTACAAAGCCATCCTAATTCAGATGTAAAACAACTTATTTTAAAAATTGATGAAGGAACCTTAAAATTAAAAGATGTAGATACAGAATACAGGGAATTTGGAGAAGGTGTACTGCATAGTTTAGGTCATAAATTATGTACTTATTTTTTTAGTAAATCTAATACTGAGGGCATCAAATTTGTAGATTGGGCACAAAGAAAACAATATTTAGAATTCAAATTTCTGTTAATTTCAGCACAAAAATCAGCTAATCAAGAAATAATAGATTATATAAATTCTAAACACAAAATGGCACTAAATAATAACCTTAAAATAAATAACGATGTTTTAGAAGCGCTATCTTTAGAGCCCGATAAACGGACTGATTTTATAGCAACCCATTATGTTTCTACCAAATATAATACGTTTGACCCTCGATTAATAAGCAAAGACATTGCTATTCTTATCATGACGGGTAAAAAAGATGAAGCTGTTTTACTGACTCAAACTATAATTGATAATGAAAATTTACTTAGAATAAATGCTAAAAACATTATAAATTATGTAACCCGACTCGCAACCATTCATGACGATCAAACTGCTTACCAATTTGCTGTAGAAACACTTGTCGCCGAACTAAACTCTGAACATCAAGGCGAATCTAACGAAGATTTATCAATAACTCAATTTTCTAATAATATATACAATTATATTGTTAATCATAAAGATTTTTCGCCTCAAAAGAGTAATACTGATGCATTAACAGCTGTACTAACAAATAATATAGACGTGTTACATTCAATGATAAAGTCTGATAAAAATTTATCAGAAAAATATTTTGGACTTTCGCTGTTAGACATTGCCATACTATTAAAACATGGAGAAATGGTAAAAAATCTCAAAAAAATTATCCCCAATTCAATAAAAAACAGTAAATATAACCAAGAAGATATTTCAATTACACATGCTATGTTATATATTGCCCATCATCATGAAAATATTAATTCAGCCTATCTAAATGCCATAGAAGTAGGTGATACAAAAATAGCAAACGCACTAGAAACAATAGGTGTAGACAATGGTTTATACAGTATTGAGTTAAACTTAAATAAAGTTTTATCAACCGCAGCTATCAATAACAAAATTGGTTCTGAAAAGACCTTCGATATTTTATTAGCAAAAGAAACCGACGTACAAGCAACTTATACAAATTTAATAAAATCAGGAGAAAACGAGGCAGCTGATCGTTTAGCTAGTTACTACACTCAAAGAACAGGTACATACCTTGGATATTAAACACAACTAGCAACCCTTAAGAACCTAATTGCCAGGCAATGGATTCTATAATAAAAATCAAGCCCAAAGAAAAAGAGTAACAAACGTTCCCTTCGACTCCGCTCAGGGAACAAAAAATAGAAATTTCTTTCAAACACTGACAATGTTTGAACCGAGATGACTCTGATTAAAATTAAGACTACGATTTTATTCGTGCATCTAATTCTCTCTCCCAATATTTGGGGCCTGTTGCAAAACACCCAATAAAAAGCGTTTTTTTGAGTAGACAAAAGATCTAATCGATAAAAGAGGCTAAAAAGGGAATAATTGGCCTATATTAAGTAAACCCAGGTTAAAAACCCAGATAAAGGCGCGGAACAGCCTTGGGGGGCGCTATGCCCGGATAAAAAGGGGTGTGGCTTTAATAGGAATAGAAGTTAAAAGTAGTACAGGAGTGGATGCTTCAGATTTTAAATAGTTAAAGTGGTTCAAACGTTATAATAATGACAAAAAATTATTTTTAGGCATTGTTTTTTATACAGGACAACGCATTCTATCTTTTGGAGATAATTGTTGGGCTATTCCGATACCTGTTTTGTATGGATTTCAATAAAAAAATATACTGAACCAATAAAAGCCTGGCACCTAGTGCTTGTTGCTGTTCGTTTTGCTTTAAGTTAAAATAGACGCTTATGACAACAAAACGTTTACCAGAGTGGTTCAAAAAACCAAAAAGCAA
>JBILGQ010000263.1:0-2567 GCA_044350955.1 Candidatus Marinamargulisbacteria bacterium
TGGGATGCTAAAGCCGTTATATACTAGTCTACTCGGAGCTGATTCATAATCAAATGGCGCGGCATCAGGGCTGCTTTTTTGTAGGTCTTCTATGCTTAAATCATGAACTTTAGGTGGATAAACATATAGTTGTCTAGGCAAAAGCGGTGCCAATTGCTCTTTTACGGAAATCCAATTTTGTGGAAGAGCTCGCTTATCAAATAACAGGCTTAAATTTTCGTGGCTTTGTCGGTATTTTTTTTGACTTAGCAGCAATTGGGTATCGGCAATGGTTGTATCTGAAAATCGACTTAATAAATCTTTGTAGGTTTTTTCGTTTAAGCTGATAAAGTCAGGAGTGAATAGAGTGGGATATTTTTTGGCAAGAATTTTTAGATCATCATTGAGTTGACGTGTTTTTTCTACGCCGCTTACATCGGGGTTTAAAAATAAATAGTGGATGTTTTTTGATAGTTCTCGTTTTAAATAAGGCCCGTTTCTTCGTAAAAATTCTTCTGTGTTGGCTTTTTCGTTTGCATTTTGGGTTTCGGCTAATTTGGCCAATTGAGTGGCAGCTTCAAAAAAATTGTCTTTATAATAGTTTTCTTCTAATTTTTGAAATTCTGTCGGGCAACCTGTAATTACCAATAAACAACTAAATATGAGGAACAGTCTAAAAATTTGCATAGTGTGACTATAGTATCAGAGTTGAGAATTTTTTCTAAGAGAAAATACGGCGCTTTATTAGTTTTGTTCTTGCAAAACTAAGTTAATTTTTTGGCCAATAAATCATACGAAGAATAACCCGTAATGCGTACATCAAATACCGATCCGCTGTCACAGTTTGGGTCTTTATCTAAAACGATTAAAGAATCTACTTCGGGTGCTTCTCTATAACTTCTACATAGTTTATTGCCTTCATATATCACTGTGAGTGTTTTGTTAATTTCTTTTGGTAAGCGTTCTTGAACTAGTTTGTACTGATGGGTCATGATGGTGTCTAGGCGTTTTTTGGCAATGTCTAGGGGCACTTCGTTTTCAAATCGGGCTGATCTAGTTTCGCGTTCTTTTGAATAGGTAAAACAGCCTAATTGTGCAAAGGGGTATTTTTCGATGAAGTCGCAAATTTCTGCTACATGCTCGTCCGTTTCACCCGGAAATCCTGTGATGAAGGTTGTGCGTAACGATAAATCAGGCATTTCTTTGTACATGTCTGAAATAATACGTTCTAAGTGGGCTTTGTCGTGTTTACGATTCATTGATTCTAATAAAGTTGTATTGACGTGTTGTATGGGCATGTCGATATAGTTAATAATTTTTTTGTTGTTTTTAATGGTGGCAATGAACTCGTCGTCTACACGTGAGGGGAACACATACATCACCCGAATCCAAAGAATATTTAGCTTTGATAATTCGTTTAGTAGTAAGGGGAAGCAGGCTTTGCCGTAAATGTCTTCGCCCCAACAGGTGGTGTCTTCGGCGATTAATATTAGTTCTTTAACGCCTAATGCAATTTGAAGTTTGGCTTCTGCTATAATTTTTTCGATAGATTTTGACGTATGAACGCCTCTAATTTTAGGGATAGTGCAAAAGGTACACCAGTTGTTGCAGCCTTCAGAAATTTTTAAGTAGGCGTAGTGTTTTGGGGTTAGTTTGATGTAAGGGGACTCTTGTTTTGGGGTGAATTTTTTTTGAAAAACTAGTTCGGCTAATTTTTCTTGTAGTTGGTATTCTTCTTGTGTGCTAAACCATAAATCTACTTCAGGAAATTTTTCTTCTAAAGTTTGGCGTTTAAAACGTGAAGGGTAACAGCCTGCAATGACGATGTATTTTAAAAGACCGGCTTTCTTTTTGGCGATGAGTTGTTGTATGTTTCGTTCAGTCTCATCGATAGCGGCTTGAATAAACGAACAGGTATTTAAAATGCTTATAGGCTCTCCGGAGCCTTCATTGACAAGGCTTAAACCAATTTTGCCTAGCTGATCGATCATGCCTTCAGAGTCGACTAATGAA
The DNA here is from genome assembly GCA_044350955.1 of Candidatus Marinamargulisbacteria bacterium. Lineage (GTDB taxonomy): Bacteria > Margulisbacteria > Marinamargulisbacteria > JBILGQ01. The sequence goes on from JBILGQ010000263.1 coordinate 1,993, forward strand.
CGAGCACAACCCAGTGATTTTAAAGAAAACGACACACTCATTTGTTATGGCGCTCTTTTAGGACTTCAACAACGTCTTCAAGATTTAAATCAAGTTCTTGAAGAGCAATCATTAAGTGGAATAACAGGTCAGCAGCTTCGTTTTTTAGTTCTACTTTATCGTTGTTTTTCGAAGCGATAATAACTTCCCCAGCTTCTTCACCAATTTTTTTAAGAATTCTGTCTTTGCCTTTTTGAAAGAGGCTAGAGGTGTAAGAGCTATCGCTAGGGCTTTCTTTTCTGTTTTTTATTAGTAGTGTTAGTTCGTTTAAAAAGTGTGTCATGTATGTCTCTTGGTGTTTATTCTAAAGAATAGCGCTGTTCTTCGCAATAAGTTAAATGGGGAGTTCGTTTAATAGTGGAATTATGGCCTTTAAATCGGTTTTTTTTTCTAGTAGGTTACTTAATTCCTTGCGTAGTTCAGGTGTTTTAATTTCTCGTTCTAGATAATTTTTAACGGTTGTTTTTTCTGCACTGTTGTCCATTTCCCAGATTATTTCTAAGTTGTTACACAGTGTTTGGATGTTTTTTGGAACG
>JBILGQ010000262.1:0-2567 GCA_044350955.1 Candidatus Marinamargulisbacteria bacterium
CGACTTTTGGCCTTTATGCAAGGGACTCCGTCAAATTATCAAACAGATTTATTTTGGCCTATCATTGAAAAAATTGAACATTTATCTGGGAAAACTTATTCAGAATCTTTGGAAGGCATGCCGTTTCGTGTGATGGCTGATCATGTGCGTACCTTGTGTTTTGGAATTGCGGATAATTGTTATCCTTCAAATGAGGGGCGTGGTTATGTACTTCGACGATTATTAAGACGCGCTTGTCGTTATGCCAAAAAATTGGGTTTTGAAGCGCCTGTTTTACATAAATTAGTAGTAGAAGTAATAGCGCCATTAAGCGGGCATTTCGAACATTTAAAGCAAAAACAGACAGTTATTGAAAAAGTTATTTTGGCTGAAGAAGACAGTTTTTTACAAACCCTTACTGAGGGTTTAAAACGTTTTGATACCTTAAAAGAGAAGACTAAAAAGATTTCTGCAGAGGACGCGTTTAAACTGTATGATACCTACGGGTTTCCGATAGACTTAAGCGCACTTTTGGCCGAAGAGGCGGGCTTAGAAATTGATTTAGAGGGATTTTCGGCCTTATTAGAAAAGCAAAAAGATCGTTCAAGACAGGCCAGTCAATTTCAAGATATGGAGAATAAAGCTGTAATAACACAAATAAAACCTGAGGATTTTCAGGGGCTATCGCTGCATTTAGCAGATGATTTAAACTGTGCTAAAGGGGGCGAAGCGAGAATAATCGCTGATCGAAACGAAAAAGTATCGATGGCAAGACATCATACAGCGACCCATATTTTACATGAAATACTACGCAGAAATTTAGGGGAACATGTGCATCAAGCAGGTTCTTTAGTAGACAGTGACAGGCTGCGTTTCGATTTTTCGCATTTTGAATCAATAAACAAAGACGATTTACAGCGCTTTGAAGCTGAAGCAAATGAGTATGTAACACAAGCGTTGCCTGTTTCTATCGATCATATGACTTTGGAGCAAGCTAAAAAACGCGGGGCTATGGCCTTGTTTGGCGAAAAATATAATCCCTTAGATGTGCGTGTTGTGAATATAGGAGGTCAGTCTATAGAACTTTGCGCCGGAACGCATGTAACAAACACAAGCGATATTGAGCAAATAAAAATTATATCTGAAACGGCTATATCGGCTGGTACCAGACGTATAGAAGCACTTGCGGGGCAGCAGCGCATTAATCAGTATCTGACAGAACAGCTAAATCAACATAAATCAGAGTTAATGATTCAAATTTCGAAGTTAAAAAAAGATTGGTCTAACTTAGATAATAAAAAAGTGCAGGAATTGGAACAAAAAGACATTCAGTTAAATGCCTGCCAGGAAAATCAAAACAACAAAGTTTTAGCTGTAAGCATTCGCTTGTGCGAGCATATTGCAGCCCAGATTCAAGAAAGTAAGAAAGATTTAAAAAAAGTGCTGAGTAAACAAACAGGTCATTATACGAAAGATAATTTGCAAGGATTATTAGATCAGGCTATTCGCTTAGAGACGGGTATTTCCTTAATTATAAGTCGTTTAAATGATGAAGATGTAAAGGCCTTGCGAGATATTGCTGATCATATCACAAGTTTTGATGAGCATTGCATTGTGTTGCTTGGATCAGAAAACAAAGACAAGGGGCTATTAGTAGTAAAATACGCTAAAAAAATTGATTCAACAAAATTAGGAGCTAGTGATTTAGTAAAACGTTTAACGGAATTTGCCGGCGGTAGTGGTGGCGGACGTTTTGATATGGCACAGGCTGGCGGGGTATCGTTAGATAAATTAGACGAAAGTTTAGATTTGGCTAAAGAATTATTAATGAAGACTTTTCAGTGACCCGTTTTTTAGGAATTGATTACGGCGAAAAACGGGTAGGTATCGCCATTTCAGATCCCTTTAACAGCATGGCGTTGCCACAGGCTTTTATTTTAAACGATAGTCGATTAATCACGTCTTTAAAGTCGCTTATTTCAGAGTATAGGATTAGTAGTATTGTATTGGGCTTACCAAAACACACACATAAAAATGAAGAAACCAAAAAAGAAATTGAGGTTAAAATTTTTGCAGAGCAGTTAAAAAACGAAACAAACTTAGTTGTAGAGTTTTGGGATGAGCGATTTTCGACAACAGCTATAACCAAGCAATTTAAAGCCCATGATATAACCAGAAAGAAACGAAAAGATACGGTAGATAGTGCTGCTGCTGCGTTTATTTTGCAGGGTTTTTTGGATAAGTTGGCATCGGCTTTATTATCTAGTTCTGATTAACTGTCGTAAGAAAGCGCTTCTTCATCTTGTTGCTGTCGTAGTGTTGCTAGTTCCTGTTTAACTTCTTCGATATTTATATCTACCAGTGTAGCGAGAAATTTTTGTTTAGCTTTGTCACTTAGACAAGATTCATAATATTTGCTTGAGTATCTAAGTTCAGAACGCGTAACAATAATAAAATGATGTCTGTTTGAATCTGGGTTCTGTAAAGCCCGTCGTTGCATAGCAAGTTTAAGCAATATATTTTTGCAACGAGTACTGCTATTGGGTTTTAAGGGGGTGATAGTTTTATAATAATGAGAAGGATCTGCA
>JBILGQ010000264.1:0-2554 GCA_044350955.1 Candidatus Marinamargulisbacteria bacterium
GTAAACCTGTTTCATAAAAAGCATTCAATCTATACAAAGCCATGACATAATAAGCCTGCTGATTTTGCAAAGACTCGCCCTCATGAGCGTAACGCGTCGAAAAATACTCTGCAAACAATTTCAAATATTTATATCCACTCAGTCTATAAGTATAGCTAGTATCGAATGCCCATACATATTTCTTCTCATCCGCCTCATCAGCTGTTGCATTTCCAAGTAAATAACTCGTCGAAAACTCTAACTCTTTAGTATCAGAAAAAGCGTAGGAATTCCAAAACCGCGCATGCAGCAAACGTCCTTCATATTCAATCCCATGGGCCTCTTCTTCTTCGCCTTCTTCTTCCTCATGAGCATGTCCAGAAGAAGCGGTGGCAAAGCCAGTCTCAAGCTGCGAAAAAAAAGGAAGCGGCAACGGAAAAGAAAAGCGAACACCTTCACTCGATAATCCCTCAGGTCCATATACCATTTCAGACGCTAAAGGCTTGTCTACAAAAGCACGTTGTTCAGGATGTAACATATTATCTCTACCTACTGGCAACAATGATTTCCCGATAACAGCCGAAACACCATATTCTTGCGTGTTACCAAGAATAAAAAGATCAAAAATATTTGAAATAGACACTTTAGCTTCTTCTACATCAAACACCCGTTCGCCGTTGGCTTCTTTATGCATAGCCATAAAAACCTCGGCTCTTAAGCCCGGATACAAATACTGTTGAAAACCAAACTCTAACTCCGCAACCGAAAAATCTTTTTTATCTGAACTAGACCGGCCTACAAAATTCCCAATAACAGACACATCAGGCAAATCAGTCGCTGGTCGATTTGGCACCGCATAAACCGACATAGTCCCAAATAACACAGTCAAAATAATAGTATATAATTTCATTTATTTTCTCCAAAAAATTTTCTTAAGATATATTAAATTATCAAAAATCGTTACAGAAAAGTGTATATTTAAACAATATACATGCTAAGAATAACGATGAACTAAGAAGGAAAAAATAAAGGAGGCGCTCTCGAAGAACTTAATGAAACAACCCCATCGTTTTGCTCTAAATATGCTCTAAATACAGCTGAAAATACAACAAAGTGACCCCCAAAAAGGGTTTTAGTTTCAAAGCCCGATACTTTTGTCTGCCCATCTATACAAACACTACAAGGTGTATGCTCTTTAAGTAGCTGAATATCGTGATGATGAAACCAAGCAAAAAAAGAGCCGAGAATCAAAGAAAAAATAATAAAGTGTTTAAACTTATTTATCATACTTATTTTACCGCTGTTGCCAACCAAGCCGAGCTACTAAGTGCCTGCGTTAAATTTTTAAATTCATACCTTAAATACTCAAGCGCACGCTTTTCCATTTCAGCCCAAGTTATATCATCCACCGAAGCTTTCAGCATCACAATAGGCGCCGAGCCCAAGGTCATCTGCCGCCAAAACTCTTCCGGCGTATAAAAAGGCATCCCATGTGTTACCTTTTTAACAGAAATATCAGAAAATCCCGCTAACTCCATTTCAGATTTAAACACATCCCGATTTTCTAAATTAAAAATCGACTCTTGCGGACTTGGCAAATCAGGCTTAGCTGCCTGTAAAGCACCAAACATCAAAATCATTGCCGACGACTCTTTCACTGGTAACCACGATGAAACCGCCACTTTTCCACCAGGTTTCAAACAACGATACAACTCCTTAAAGCCCTTCAATCGATCCGGAAAAAACATCAATCCAAACATCGAAAAAGCCTTATCAAAACTATTGTCTTTAAAATTCAAGTTCTGCCCATCCTGCAAAGAAGGATAGACGTGCTGAAGTTTTTTCTCGGTCAAATAAGCCTGTAAAATAGTAACCATAGACGGCGAAAAATCAACCGCATAAACCGATCGCACCTGTGAAGCCAATAAACGAGTCAATGTCCCAGGCCCACAAGCTAAATCTAATACAGAATCATTAGGCTCTACCCCAATTGTATCGATAGCTGTTTGCGAAAATGGACTTAAAAAATGCAGCGTCGTCTGAGCGTAACCATCCGCTACTTTAGACCAAGGTTCAACTTTAGAAAATGGGTTCTCGCTTTGAGGCATATCCGCTATTATAAGAGCTAAATTCAAAGATTAATAGACCCAATAAAGGAACAAATATGAACCTAAATAAACTTAAATCAGCCGAAAATCAATTTTTTATTACTTACCCTGGCGGATTCGAGCACCCCGATTTAATTGCCATCGCTAAAAAACATAACATGCCCAAAATGATAGACTTCACGCAACAATCATTTAGCAAAGAATCATTTAATAACCCCGAAGATATTTTATTCAATTTAAGCAAAACCATAACCAGAGCCAGCATGGTATCCTTATTCGAAAAACCCAAATTCAGAGATTTTATTACAGCCCTATCATTACCTGACAGAGAACGCCTAATAACTGCCTTATACGATCTATTACATGGCAACATGAAGCGCGGCTTCGAAAGCTATACCACCCTATTAAACGAATACAAATTAGCCAAATGGTCTTTAGTAACAATAGTACCAGCGTATTTTAGACCC
>JBILGQ010000265.1:0-2549 GCA_044350955.1 Candidatus Marinamargulisbacteria bacterium
AAAGCAATAAAAATATAGGTATAGATAAGTTTGTCATTGCAACAGAAATCAAAAAATTACTAGAAGATGTAAAAACCTGGATAGAATTTGGCGTATATAAAGATGACGAACTTGCGCTAAGATTTCATCATAAACTTGTTAGTATACACCCATTCCCAAATGGTAATGGCAGACATTCAAGGCTTATGACAGATCTTTTAGTATCAAAAAAACTAAAAATAGCTTCATTAACTTGGGGTAATAACCCATTTTTAACATCAAACAATCTTATAAGAAAACAATATATTTCTGCGTTACGTTTAGCGGATAACGGAGACATTCAAGATTTGATTGCCTTTGCAAAGAGTTAGTTTATTCATGGTTTAGACAAAAAATCATAATAATCAGTTTAATCAGCGTCATTAAAGTTCAAAAATCGTCATTCTTCGCGAAGTCGCAGAATCCGGTAATTTTATTAACACCTTGTTTTTGTTCCCTGAGCGGAGTCGAAGGGAACGTTTGTTACTCTTTTTTTAGGATTAATTTTTATCATAGAATCCGCAGACATAAAAAATTGATAAAAAAATCATACATGCTAGAGTATTAGGTCAATTTAGGGCCGTGGTGAGAAGCCCTGAAGGGGCGTAATATACGAACGATGGGTGTAGCCCATCGGATAGACAGACTCCCGACTTATTAGCACTGAATATGCGAGGGGCGTTACCGCCTCGCTACGGTATTACGCCCCTTCAGGGCTGTGATGGAGACGTGTATGTGTCGTATTCTGTAGAGACGCAAAATCTTGCGTCTCATTTTAATATTTGAATCAAGATGACGCGCCCTCTCTCGCCCTTTGGGCACCCTCTCCTAAATATTGGGAGAGAGAATTAGATGCACGAATAAAATCGTAGTCTTACTTTTAATCAGCGTCAACTCGGTTCAAAAATTGTTAATGTTTGAAAGAAGTTTCTATTTTTTGTTCCCTGAGCGGAGTAAAAAGAGAATTTGTTGCTCTATTTTAAAGGTCAAGGTTTAGGAAATGCCAGGGCATGGTTTTAGTAGAATAAAATGCTCGATCAATCGAATCATTAGTTCTTTTTGTTCCGGTCGACTTTCGGCTATTAATAAAGCCAGGGCCACCAGCGTATTGTCATTAATTAATTGATCCACTGGTTTGGCCAGAAAATCCTGATTAATTCGTAAATACCAAAGAAACAAAAACGAAGCGCAGCGTTTATTCCCATCTACCATGGGATGATTTTTAATCACAAAATATAACAAATGCGCCGCACGACTGGCTACATTGGCATAAAACCATTCATCACCAAAACCTTGTTCAATAGTAGCAATGGCCGAGGCCAATCCTTCACTGCGTAACTGACCAAATAGATCAGTAGCCTCTCCCTTGGCTTTCAGGTTTTTTTTCAGTTCAGCGATAGCAGTCAATGCATCGTCTAAATGCAAGGCTTGCATTCCTGATTGTTTATCCGGCAGCGGTCCCAAATTTTGCTCATCATATCCTTGTAGCAAGCTCCAGCTGCGCGCATAATCACTGATCACGGCAAGCACTGCCGCACCCTCGGTATTCACCAACTGCTGCTTAGTGAGGGTCTGCGACAATAAGCGAACGACATGATCAAATTCTATGCCACGTTCTTGTAGGCGACGTTGATTGAGGGTATATCCTTCTACTAAATGTTGTTTTAGAGTGCGGGTGGCCCATTGGCGAAATTGTACTCCACGCAAAGATTTGATGCGATAGCCCACAGATATCATCACATCTAAATTGTAATAATCCACTTGATAGGTTTTGCTGTCAGCAGCAGTTGTTGCATTTTTTGCAACAACTGAAGATCGTTCTAGTTCACCTTCTAAAAACAAGTTGCGCAGATGGCGAGAAATCACCGATTTATCACGATCAAATAGCTGCGCCATCTGATCAAGACTAAGCCAGACAGTCTCTTGATCTATAATTACACTCAAATGAGCCAGTCCGTCATCACTTTCATAAATTTTAATACCAGTGGTCATGTTGTCTATTCTAGCACCCCAACCACAGCAAACAAGCAATAAAAATCAACAATAGATTAAATAATGCACCAAAAACGATAAATGCGCGCAAGGTTCCACCCGAAGATTAAAACAAAATCCCTCTCGGTCTCCCTTCAATAAATGGAGATGTCAATTTTAAGCACAAAAATACAGTGTTAAACCATAAAAAAATTGTAGGGTCAGGTCGCGACCTGTCCGTTGTTAGTCCCAAAAAAGTCAAAATCCCCGCCCTGTGGCCACTCCATTTAATAAAGTGGGTTAGGAATCTTGTGTTCATCGAAACTAGTATGCGTCATTGCGAGAAGCAAAGCGACGTGGCAATCCATCGTTAAATGAAGTCTCCTCAGCATAGTCGAAAAATTCTTTGTTTGTGTTTTTTGGAAGCAAAAGAAATGAAATCTGAGGTTTGGGGGTGAAGCACCCCAATAACCGCGAATACAATTATAAAAATCAAAGAAAAAAATAAACCACAAAAAATAAATACAATAACCTGTTAATTAATTACGTAAAGAAAAATG
>JBILGQ010000266.1:0-2545 GCA_044350955.1 Candidatus Marinamargulisbacteria bacterium
CTGAATCGTAATTCTATTTTTGGTTTTTTATTTGTTTTGCTGATTTTTATTGGCTTGATTTCTTGTGGCAAAGTGACGCAGCAAGTAAATACTGAGAAAGATGAGCCTAGTTTTAGTTTGAATTTTTCGGTAGATCAGGTCTTTTTACCTACTAACAATATTGCTGAAGAAAAAGTTTTAAAACAAGGGTTTCCTAAAAGACAGTTTAATTATACAGATCCGCTATTTGTTTCAGTAAAAGGGTATAAAGATAAACAGGCCACTTATTTGGCTTGGGGTAAATGTGTTATTACTAAAAAAGAACTTCCATTTAAAGACAGTAGTAGTCTTAGTTATTCTTATTCGGTTCAATCGTTTGATTCTAAAGATATCGAAGTGAAAGGCTTGGCAAAAAAAACTCAACTTAAAGCTAACTTAAGTGGGGTTGATTTAAAAGTGGATGTGCCGAAACTGGATTTTGGTTTTGATTATTATTTTGTGTCGGTTTTTAGCTCGAATCAACAATATTTCTTTACAGTGTTGAGCAATGAGGACGTGTCGAAAAATAAGATAGTGACTATAGATTCATTGAGTGATTACGATAGTTTTCGGGCCTTGATGTTTTTGGATTTTAAACAATCCATGAATTTAGATCAAAAAAATTATAAGAAGATTCAGGATATTTTAAGTAGAGAACTTTTTTTTGCGTTTGAATCGGCATTGCCAGCTTATAGGAACGACTCGTTTAATGCAAAAAAACCGTCTTTTGTATTTACTAATACTGTTTATGATCAATTAGCTAAACTGATAGAGCTTGCCTTTGTTGATATAAAGGAATCTGAGGCTCTTATAGAAAAGGATAAAATGTTTACTCCAAAACAAAAAAAGCTTTTGATAAAGCAATTACGTCTTGCTCTGTCTGAAAATTAGTGGGAGTATCTTAGTTTTAGAGCTGTGTTTTTTGTGGGTATGGAATAACCATGCTTTCATCAAGATGCAACGAGTATAGTATCACATCTATTGTTAGTATGTTTGGGATATAATAAGGAATTAATTCTGCGTAAGCGTTAATTTGTAAGAGATATTTTTTATGTAATTCGTTTATATTAAAACAAAAATCGGTTTTTATTTCTAAAATAATACTGTGATTTTGTGTTTGGCTAAAGGCATCTAATCGTCCGTTTATTATGTTGTTATCTTTTTTGACTTGAAAAGAGAATTCGGGAATGAAAGGTATTTTTTTTAGGTCAGCTAAAATGTGTGATTTTACAATTATTGTGTTATTGGAGTGACATTGGTTTTTTATGACACTTGATAAAAGCCCGTATATTTCTTGTGTTTTTGTGAAAGCATTTAGCTGCTCTAACGAACAATTCGTGTTTAGATAGTATTGAATGCAGCGATGTGCAATGTCTCCGGCAACGGCTTGTTCATAATCGTTAAGCGAATTTTTAAGCGTATGGCTTATTCCAGGGTTTTTATGTATCCATTTTGATACAGAGAGCTTTTCTATGGTCTGAATTTTTTTGGGCTTTATTTTTTGTATGTCTGTAATAACGGGGCTTGTTTCGGCTTTGTTTTTGTTGTTTTCTGGAAGGGTGGTTTGGGTAGGGAGTTGAGATAATTGCCAGCAAACGGGGATGAGGTTTTGGCAAAAACTTAGATGCTGGGGTTCTTCATTGAATTTAGGCAAGCTTTTTAGAAAGCCTAAATAGCTGTGGCTTGATTTATTGTGCCATAAGCCACTTAAAATCAGATGTTGTTTGGCGCGGGTACAGGCTACGTAAAAAAGGCGTTTTTCTTCTTCAAAAATAGAACTACTTTGCTGATTAAAGAAGGTTTCTCGGTATTGTTTTGTTTCGTCAGATTGGTCTGACACATGAATGGTGTTTGCTGTGATAATGCAGGTATCTGATTTATTGATATAAAATTCTTTATGGCAACCGGCTACTATCACAATTGGGAATTCTAAGCCTTTCATACTGTGAATGGTTGAGAGAGTCACACTGTTTTTTTCTTGGGAATTTGTTTCAAAATTATTGTCGTACAAACTAAGTTTGTATTCTAATTTTAATAGAATGTCTTGGCGAGAAATAAGGGGGTCTTTTTCTAAATCTGTTATGAGGGTTAAGATAATATGGCTTTGTGTGAGGTAGTCGGGATAGCTTTGTTTGTAGTCTTTACTGTTTTCTTCATAAATAATATGACGTAATAATTCAGATATACTTAGGCTATGGCTTAGCGTTAGCCATGTACTGATGCGCTTAAAATCGATTTTTGCTTGGTTTTTAAACCCTTGTTCTGGTGATTCTTCAGTTGTACTTACATGCTGTAAATCTAAGATAAATGCTTGTTGTTGTTGCTGTAGTTTTAGCCAATAGCAATAGCTCATGCTTCGATTGAAAAAGGGTGATTGTAGAATAGAAAACCAGGTTAAGCTGTCGCTTGGTTTGAGAATGCCTTTTATTAACTGAAATAAGTCTATGACTAAGGGTTGTTGAAAAAAACCTTTTTGTTTATCTAGTGTGACGGGTATCTTTTCGTTGGTTAAAGTAGTTTTTAAAAA
>JBILGQ010000021.1:0-8808 GCA_044350955.1 Candidatus Marinamargulisbacteria bacterium
GAGATATACTCGATACTCTAAAGCAGAAAAAAATTAAGTATTTTACATTGTCAGATTGGTTTGTAATAGATAGATTAGAAAAAGAACGCGGTGCCCAAGAAGGAAAAATAAGAAAGAAGTTTAAAAGCGTTGAAGAGTTGCTAACGATTCAGGAATTAAATAAATAATAAGGGGAGTTTACTATGGTCTTACTTGAATCAACACAAAGTGACTTAAATACCAAACAGCCCAGTTTTTCGTTATCCGATCCTTTTGGAAATACTGTCACCCGTGATTCTGCTCTAGGTGAAAAAGGCTTGTTAATTGTGTTTACTTGTAATCATTGTCCGTATGCAATTGCTGTTTGGGACAGAATTATACAGCTATCAATTTTTGCCAAAGAAAAAGGAATAAACACTGTGGCGATTAATCCGAATATTCATCCTAATTATCCAGATGATTCACCAGAAGCGATGAAGGTATTTATAGCTCAAAAGAAATTGCCGTTTCCCTATTTAGTTGACGAGAAACAAAGCGTTGCAAAAGCTTATGGCGCTGTATGTACACCTGATATTTTTTTAGTAACACATGAATCTACATTATTTTATCACGGACGTATTGATGATAACTGGAAAGATCCTTCTTTAGTAACTAAAGAGGAGCTTAAGCAGGCAATTAAAGCGTTATCAGGTGCTAAAGAAGCATCAAAGCAGCAGTATCCAACAATGGGATGTTCTATAAAATGGCTAGATTAAAACCACGATTCGTATTTTTTGTTTTATTTTTAGTAGTTTCGGTAATAATGGCTGGTTTTTTCTTTAACAGAAAATCACCAGTGAAAGACCTGTATTCGTTTTACCAACAAGAGGCTGTATTTAATGAGGTTTTGTTCAAGGTAAAGCCTGTAATTGACGCAGATACGATTCGCATAAAAGTAACGGTAGAAAGTTATCAAAATCAAGACTTCTTAAAATACGATTTATCAGAAATTGTAATACTAACTTGCGATGATATGTTATATGACAAATTGAGCTGGAAAATAGTAAAGGCAGAAACGTATACAGTTACAGGAGAGTTAATAGTAAATAATTTGCAACAGAGTAAGATAAAACATCTAAAACTACAGTTTTTTCTGGGGAACGAACTAAATTTTGATTGGAAGTCCGTCAATTAAGAGCCTGGATACTAAGCACGGCTAAGAACCATGGCTCCTAAAAAAATAAGAAAAAATTAAAGTATATTGCTGCTCATTTGTGTTAGTGAGTTGAGCTATTGAAGAATTCAGTTAATCAGATAAATTTTGGCTCTGTCGCGAAATACCCAATCTGAGCAATTTTAGCCCGGCTTATTCTATTTTAATAAAGGGTGCTTATAAAACTGTATTGTCACTAATAATATTTGGAGTGCGTTTTTTTTGATAGAACTGTTGTAGTTTTTCGGTATTTCCACGTTCATGATAATGCATAAAATCATTTGTAGAAATAAACTTACTCAAAATCTCATTACAGTTAATAATATTGTTATTATGTTCTAAATAATCCTGAATGCTCGACCATTCGTATGTGTCGAATTGATTGCATAATTTGGCTTCTACCGGATTTAAATGAATGTAGCGTAGTACTTGCAAAAAATAAGAGTCATTTTCGATTAATTTTGCTTTGTATCTACCTCTAAAAACAGGGCCACTAGCATTTGTTTGTGCATTAATATAACGTGCATAATAAAATCCAAAATAGTTCATTGCTTTATCAATATTCGCTTGCTTTGTTTTTAGTTCTATATGGTAGTGGTTTGTCATTAGGCAGTAAGCATAGATGTCGATGTTAAATTGTGTTTTTAAATCGTGTAGAAGTGTTTTAAACATATCATAGGTATCATCTACTAAATTTAACGATCTATGATTATTAATTTGATTATATACATGGTACGACGCATTTTCTAATATTAATCTTGGTTTTCTTGGCATGAATAAAGTCTAAACCAGAATTTAAAATATTTAAATATAGATTATTAATATAAATTGTATTTATAAAAGTAAATTTTTGTTCTTAACCATGGAGCCATGGTTCTTAGCCGTGCTTAGTATCCTGGCACCTATTTATTTCACAACAAGTTTTTTTGCTAATTCTCTATGCTCCTGAATTTTTTTACTTACTTGCTCTGTGCGGAATAATTCCATAGAAAATTCGTAAGCATCTATTAAATTCATAAAACGATCTACCGTGACAAATCCTAAAGCGGCATTAATGGCAATGTGTTTAATTAGAGGATGATTATAGTTTTTTTGTTTTAGTAAATCGCTAAAAAAAGAGGCATTGTCAGCGCTGCTTCCACAAAAATAATCAGGATTCACCGCGCTAATTTCTTCAGAAAAATTAATCGAACTTTCTTTAACGGATGAAGGTGTTACGCTTATGATGCGGCTGGTACCTGATAAACTGATTTCGTCACGTTCATCGCCGCCGATGCAAAATGATACTCGGGTAATAGGCAGTTTTTGAACACAGTGAATTAAGGCGTTTAGATGCTTATCATTGGGTAGGCCTATTATATTGTACCGAACAGTCATCGGGTTAGCTAAAGGGCCGATTAGGTTAAAAATACTGCGTCTTGCAATCTGTTGTCTAGCTTTGGCTACAAAGCGCATTGCTGGATGAAACAGTCTGGCAAATAAAAAACAAAGGTTGCTTTGTTCTAAAAGTTCTATCAGTTGCGGAGGCTGTAATTGAAAGGAGATGTCTAATGATTCTAAAAAATTGAAGCTGCCGTTTGCCTGTTTTGAACCATAATTACCGTGTTTGGCAACTTTTATATCACCAGAAGCAAGTACAAAAGCTACAACTGTTGAAATATTAAAACGATTATGTGAACTTCCGCCTGTGCCACAACAATCAATAATTTGATTTTCTGTTTCGTAGGGAATTGACAAACAATGGTCTCGTAAACAACGAGTAAATCCTAAAATTTCATCAGCACTTTCACCTTTATTTGATAAGGCTATAAGCGTATCGGCAATAATAGTGTCTGATTGTTGACCCGAAAAAAACGCTTTCAAACATTCGTAACTTTCTTGTTCAGTTAACGACTGATTTTGGCTTAGTTTGTTTAAAAAAAAACTCATTAGGACTCTTTATTAGTTTTTGGGAAGATATCGTTAGATTTTTCAATAATGGACATAGGGATATTTTTTACTAAGATATCATCTAATAATTTTATGAAATGTACAAAGTACGTTAAGTGTTGTGTAAGCAATATATTAAACTGCTTAATATCGATTAATGCTTCGAATAGTGTGACATCGTCTTTGTCATCTTCTTCGTCACTGTTTTCGTCATCATTATCTAAACTTAAAGTGGTTGAATTTTCTAATTTATCGATAACCGAAGATAACTCTAATTTTTTCACTAGTTCTTCGCTGCTTTCGTCTCCGTTTATTAAGGGACTAAAATGATCCTCTATAGTTTGCATAATAGAATCTTCGGTAATATTAATTAAAAATTCTTGAACCTTCGAAATAATAACCAGTTTTTCAGATTTTGGATTACTAACATTAATAATACGATCTAGCTGAATGTAGTTCTCATATAATTTTGACAAATATATAATGTCTGTTAATCGTTTTTGACAGCTAATATCTGCTTCAGAATAGAGATCGATACTCTCGATGTAGTGAATTGAATCATCGATAATGCCTTCAACTTCTAAATAAATCGGAAATTGTTCTAGGCTTGATACTTTTTTTGACATGCGTTTAAAGCCATGGATTTCGTCGTTTACAACAATGAATTCAGGACGAAGAAGAGGGTGTTTGGCTACATAGCGTTCAATAAAATTAGTGCTGTTATCGCCTACAAATTTCTCACTGCAAATTATATAGATGTGTTTTTTGATTGTATTACTAATTTCATTAAAAGGCATGCTTAACATTATAAGCTGGTGAAACAGCTTGCGCAATGAATAATAGATCATTTATTCCTATTTTGGCCTATGATAGAATGTGGCAATAATGATGAAAAGTTTAATTATTGACTTAACAAATAAACAAAGTACTTCTAAAGAAACAGATTCTCTTCAGTTAGAGCTTAGTAACACCTTAACAACTATAAGAGGTCAATGTTTTTTTACCTCGGCGCTGATTATTAGTAATGAACATCGTACTTTTTTGTTGGGTTATGAGCAGAATTATAAGCGTTTAGTACATTGTTATCAGGAATTATTCGAGCGTTCTGATTTTCCTTTATCAGAATCTGAGATGAAAGTCTTTGTTGACGAAGCCATTTCTTTGAATCCTGATGAAAAATCTATGCATTGTTTAATTATTTGTACAGCAGGGGTTCCGAAAACAGTAGCAGATGAGAGCGGAATTTATGCTAGCGGTTTTGGTGGTAGTTTAAATCAGATACATATTGTATTAAAAAACTATCAGTATAAGCCTAATTGGAGTTATGACGTCGGAGTAAATCTATTAAGTATGCAGTTTCAACGGCCAATTGCTTCTGCAAAACCGACAAATTATTTAGGGGGAATTTTGGGGCAACATGCGCTAGATTCTTTAAATAGAATGATGGCAATTGAGGCTTATAGTACCCAAAGTTCTATTGAATCGCTTAGGCAGCGTTGGGTTAACAGCTATAAGTCGCTGAATACTAGTGACAGAAAATCGTTTCGAATGTTACTAAACGATAGTAAATTTCAAGAATTTAATAAAGTTTTTTCTATACAGAATTTAACTAGTGACGTTTATGCATGTTCTGAGCAGTTTTTATCGCTTTATAATTGGGCGTCGATTTCAACTATTTCAAAGTCTAGTGTCGATCGTTTTGAGCATCAGTATTATAATCAGTGTTTGCACGAGATATTATTTACTTCTAGTGGCCAAAATCAGTACCTTTTAGAAGGTAGTACATTTTCGATAATGGCTATTGATCAAACAAACAGACTGGTTTTTATTCCATTAACGGGGAATTGCGAAAATTCACAAACAGAAAACGATGGGTCAGTATTAGAGAGTACTACCATTCATTTGTTACAAGAAATTGCTAAGCAAAATGATATTCCGTATGTGATTCGAAAAATTGGATTAAAAGAGCTGCATGATTTTAAAGCAGTTTTCCCTGTATCATCAACGCGCATTCGTATTTCAGATAATTTATCGGTTTCATTGCAACCGTTAAACTCGATTAACGGACAAACTTTAGTGCATCAACAAACAGATATTTATGCACAGCTTATGAAAGCTACTCAACGGTATATTATTCAAGTTGGTAAAATAAACTCGGTTACTGGCAACGAGCAACTTACTTTAATATAAGTGTAGGCCCTATCCTTTATTAAGATAGGAAAGATCTCTTTTTTTTGACCTATATAGAATGTTTAACATATTATTTTTTTAGGTAAATTAGAATAATATGAAAAAAAACAACAATTCTGAATCTGGATTTACTTTAGTTGAAATAATGTGTTCTATGGTAATTGTATTACCCATGGTTATTTTGATTATGAATTTGGTGCCTACAATGGCGTCGTTATTACAAAAAACTCAAGGTGTAACAATTGGTAGTTATTTGAGTTCATCGTATACCGAAAATTTATCTAGACTGATAAAAGAGGATAGTGGGTCTATGTCGACAAACTATAGTCAATCGGCAGTAGCTTTATCGTCTCCTTATGATGGATATGCTCGATCTGTAAGTGATTCTTTTGATATTAATATTAAGACAATACAGGTTTCGGTATGGCGCGATCTAAACTCTGATTTAGTTTATGATCTTGAAGAGCCTGGCTTTACTACGATCACTAATGTTCTTTATTATTAGGAGTTTGAATTGAAACAGAATCAAAAAGGGTTTTCATTGTTAGAGGTTGTGCTGGTTATTGCTTTAATAGGTATATTATTGACGGCAATGCTTCCGTATTTCAGCACATTAAATACGAGTTGGCTTTTATTTGAGTCAGAATCAGAGGTCATGCAAAACTCGAGAGTGGCTATTGAATATTTCGAGCGAGAATTTACGCAAGCTTATAAAATAAATAGTATTACAGATAGTACTGATAATTTGGGGTCTATTACTTTCGAAAAATCAGATGGCACTTTAGTGACCTTATTAACAGACAATACAGGCTCTGAAATGGTGTTTTCGTTAGAAGATTCGGGAACGCGTCATGAAATAGCTGGCCCGATATCTGAACTTAAATTTGTAGGATACGATGCTAATGGGGCTACTACCAATATTCCAGCATTAATTAAATCGGTAGAATTGTCTTTTTTACTTGATCAAAGTGTAGTGTCTACAAATCGATATACTAAGCTAGTAACACTTCCAAAAAATATTTTTTCTTCTCTCTATTATAGCGTATTCGCTAACGATTATATTCGTCTAAAAGGATCGGGGACAATTACGGGAGATTTGCATACAAATTCTACTTTATCAGAACCTGGTTCTATTGTAGTAACAGGGGCTAAAACTAATTATACCAAGACAACTGCCATAGAATTTCCGACGGTGTCGATTAATATGTTATTAAACGAATATCAAGATTTATCAGTTTATGAGGCTATAGCCGATCATGTTTTAACTGGAAATCAAACATTTACTTCAGGCAATGTGTATGAAGGAATTTATTATATTGGTTCTGGGGGGACATTATCAATCGAAGATGGTGTAGTTGTAAGTGGATCAATAATTGCAGAAGGTGGTATCAGTTTTCAAGGGGATAATATTAGTATAGTTCCATCTGGGAATATGCCAGCCGTTGTTTCAGGGCATAATGTTACCTTCTATTTTTCAAATAATACTATGAATGTCGAAGGAACTGTATATGCAGCTGATACTATCTTTTTGTTATCGGATTACGTCAATATAGTAGGAAACGGTAAATATAATATAGCTTTAGTAGCAGGTAACGATATATCTACTTTGGCAAAAAATTTAACAGTAGTAGGATCAGTAGTAGCAGGTGAAGATATTGCGTTTAGTAACTTTGATAATATTCAGGTTACAGCAACGTCTACTTTGCCTGCTTGTGTTGCCGGTGGTTATATTAGTACAGGGGTGCTATCAGATAATTTCATCGTATCAGGCATATTATACGCTTATGGAAATATTACTTTTAATAATTCGGATGTTATATTAAATGGAAGTATTATTACGAATGGTTATTTGCGTGTAGGTGGAAATTTGTCGAACCCCAATGTGCAAATTACATACAATAAAAACAATTTAAAAAATCCACCTATTTATATGTGGTAATTTAGGTACAAGTTTAAACAGGTTTCCAGGAGGGGGTTCCGCAGTCATCCCAACCATTAAAAACTGCTAGGACGCATTTATCCTGATCACGTGGCTTCGTGTTTTTAGGGGAATCTGTAGTAAGTGGGTAGGTAGTAGTAGATGTGGTTGTTTTTGTTTTTGCTGGAGGTGATGTTAATTTATACCAGTTGTATGGGTCGTAAAGAGAAGTAGATTTGGCATCTGTTATAGGGACACCGCTAGTATTGTAGACAGTGGTATTATAGAGATTTGTTGTGAGAGTTGTTGGGGTTGGAGTGGTATCAGAAGGAGGCAGTGTTTTATATTTGCAAATATAGTCTAGAGTTACTTTGCATTTATCAATTTGGTCAAGTGAGGGTTCATCTTGTCCAAACAAAACAATGTTACATTCTTGCCCTTGTTCTGTAGCTAAAAAATTGCCAAAAACATCGGTGTGTAACGAGCAAAAGTATAATTCGGATAGCTCGATAAGGGCTTCTTTTATTGCAGATGGGGAGGTGGTTGCTATTTGGTGAAGTTGTCTGTTATTAATTTCATTTTTTTCAAATCGTCGTTGTTGATTTGCGGTATAATCTCTTAGGGCCTCTAGTGAGGTATTTGTGTTAGTTATCCATCCCATTAAATGCTTTCTATTTTTTTCATTATTTTCAGATCTATAGATTGTATACAGTGTGGTTCGTAATTCTGTGAATTCATCAAAATTCTGGGATACTGGCAGTTTGGGTGTATTTGGTATATTACTTGTATCCGGTTTTTCAGATGATCCAGTAGTAAAGTGCTTTGATAGTGTTAATAAAGTTAATACCGTACGACTTATTCTCATAGTAACCTCTGTTTTTTTTATAAAAAATTAAATTTATATTCAATATTAAAGTAGGAACCTTTAATAAAGTAGTATTGACAGTAGCACTCTTATATTAAAAAGTCAAAAAGCTAAAATAGATCTATATTTATCATACTTTAGACTTTCTATTGCAATGCCCATTTAAAGAAGGAGGGCCTGTGATTTG
Organism: Candidatus Marinamargulisbacteria bacterium; assembly: GCA_044350955.1. GTDB lineage: Bacteria > Margulisbacteria > Marinamargulisbacteria > JBILGQ01. The sequence goes on from JBILGQ010000021.1 coordinate 8,261, forward strand.
TTTTTTTGTTGTATCTGGATTATTTTTTTTCTTACGACTTGGATGAATTCTATTTGTTTTCATTTTAGATATGAGTTTAACTGTGTAAGCAGTTATTCCTATTGCAGCTGCTAGAGAAGCGGCAAAGCTTCCAGCGAAAATTTTTGTGCCTTGTAGTTTTCCTTCATCATAAACACATATTTGTGAAGCTGGTGATAATTCGTAAATTTGACCTGATTGTAATGCTATTGCATTTTGGATATTAATGTTTTCTTGTGTAATATCGCTACAAAATGAGAGTTGTGATGGCTCGGTATCAAATTTCCAATCAGAATTACTATGACTGTAATAAGTGTTTCCTACTTGAAATAGGAAGTTTTCAAAAGGTGAGTATTGGTCACTTATATTATAATTTTTTTCTATGCCTAAGCAGAGAAGATAGGGGTCTACAGTACAATCAATAATACTCTGAGCAAATACATCGGATATACCTATATTGCTATTAATATTGGCATTAATATTATTGGCCGTTGCGGTAGTGGTGATGGGATCTATGAGATCAACATTAA